>JARIDB010000013.1 GCA_029257045.1 Clostridium sp. | reverse complement strand
CCTATTCCTTCTGCAAGTAAAGTTCCAAGGCCTATACTTGATTTTATTGTACCTCTAAAAGGTGTTCCTGATTCAGTTACTCCTAAATGTAGAGGGTAATTACAAGATTTACTCATTAATCTATAAGCTTCTATCATCATTACTACATCAGAAGACTTTATTGAAATAACAATATCATAAAACTCTAAATCTTCTAAAATTTTAACATGTCTTAAAGCAGATTCAACTAAGCCTTTAGCTGTAGGCTTTTCATCTCTTTTCAATATATCTTTTTCTAAAGAACCTGAGTTAACTCCTATTCTTATTGGAATACCTTTTTCCTTTGCCGCTTCCGCAACAGCTCTAACCTTTATTTCATTTCCAATATTCCCAGGATTAATTCTTAAAGCTGAAACACCATTTTTAATAGCTGCTAATGCTAATTTATAATCAAAATGTATATCTGCAACTACTGGAATAGGTGAATTACTACAAATCCCCTTTAAAGCTTCCGCTGCTTCAATATCCGGAACCGCACATCTTATAATTTCACAACCAGCTTTGTGTAATTCATTTATTTGATTTAAAGTTGCTTCTACATCTCTTGTATCTGTATTAGTCATTGATTGAATCGAAACTCTAGAGTCTCCACCAACATAACAACTTCCAACTTTAACTTTTCTTGTTTTTTTTCTTTCCATTATTTCATCTCCTATAATTGTATAGGGAATAATATATCCTTTATCGTCACTAGTATCATAACTCCAAATAAAAGCATCATTCCCGCATAATTTACTGCTGCAACTATCTTATCTGGTACCTTTCTTCTAGTAATAAGTTCTACTAATAATATTACTGTCCATCCTCCATCTAAAGCTGGGAAAGGTAGCATATTAAATACTGCAAGATTTATACTTATATAAGCAATAAAGTATAAAAGATTCCATATACCACTTTTAGCTACTGAACTTGACATCCTTATTATTGATACTGGACCACCAACATCAGTTTTTAAATTTACTTTTCCTGTTACCATAAGTTTTAAACTTTTATAAGTTTGAATTATTGTGGCTCTTGTTTCTTTTAAACTTTGTTTAAAGCTTTCTAAAATCGTAGGATTATCAACAGTTTTAAAACTAAATCCTATCATATATCTTTCACTATTATTTTCTTTAATTAATTCTGGAGTTATATTATATTCAAACTTTTCTCCATTTCTATCTATCATGAAATCAATAGCGTTTCCTTTTGCCATATTTATGGCTATATAAAGATCATCTGATGACCTTATTTTTTCGCCATCAGCCATTAAAAATTTATCCCCTTCTTGAAGTCCAGCTTCTATAGCTGGTGATCCTTCAACTAATTCATTAACCACTGGAAGTTTGTATCCAAATTTACTTAGTACTAATGTAAATATAACTAAAGCAAGTAAAAAATTCATAAATGCTCCCGCAACAATTACACTTATTCTTCTTAGAGGAGACTTTGATGAAAAACTTCTTTCATCTTCTACGTCTTCTTCTTCCCCTAGCATTTTAACATATCCTCCTATAGGAAACAAACTTAATGAAAATTTTGTTTCTTTTCCTTTAACAGAAAAAATCTTCGGACCCATTCCAATAGAAAATTCTTCAACTCTTATTCCATTAACTTTTGCCATTATAAAATGTCCAAATTCATGAACGATAATAAGCAAACTAAAGCCTAATATAGCATAAATTATATACAATATATTTCCTCCTAACACCAATTAAATCTAATAAATTCTCTCACCTTTTTATCAAGATAGATAATATTATCTATCGTTACTTCTTTTGCTTTTTCTTCCTCAAACTTTTCTAAGGTTTTTTCTATTATTTCTGATACAATTAAAAACTCTATTTTTTCTTCAAGCAATAAAGCTACAGCTTCTTCATTAGCACTATTTAATATACACGGTGCTAATTTACCCTCTCTCCCAACTTTATAAGCAAGTTTTAGACATTTGAAAGTTTCCATATCAGGCTTTTCAAAAGTTAATTCTCCTATTTCATAAAAATTAATTTTTTTTGCAATAGGATTCTTTCTTACCTTTTTATTTATAGCATATTGAATTGGAAGTTTCATATCCGTTGTACCAAGTTGCGCAATTACACTAGCATCTTTATATTCTACCATTGAATGTATGATACTTTGTGGGTGAACCACTACTTCAATATTATCATAATCACAATCAAATAAATAATGAGCTTCTATTACTTCAAGACCTTTATTCATTAATGTTGCAGAATCTATAGAAATCTTTTGTCCCATATTCCACTTTGGATGTTTTAAAGCATCTTTGACCGTTACTTTTTCTAAATCCTTTATAGTCTTTCCTCTAAAGGGTCCCCCAGAGGCTGTAAGTATAATTTTACTTATATCCTTATGTTCATATCCGCTTAAAGCTTGAAATATTGCACTATGCTCTGAATCCACTGGATATATATTAACACCATATTCCTTTGCCTTTTTAATTACTAATTCACCTGCTACAACTAAGGTTTCCTTATTAGCTAAAGCTATATCTTTTCTAGCTTCTATAGCTTTTATAGTAGGGGTTAACCCTATCATTCCAACTACTGAAGTAACTACCATATCTATCTCATCTAATGTTGCTATTTTCTCTAATCCTTCTAGACCATTATAAACAACAATGTTTAGGTTATTTTCAAAAACATATTTTTTAATTTTTTCACCACTATCTATATCCATCATAGCTACATATTTAGGTTTAAATTCTTCTATTATTTGTATTATCTTATTAACAGAAGAATTAGCTGTTATTCCTACAAGATTTATATCTTCCTCTGAAGCTCTTATTACATCAAGAGTTTGTGTCCCTATCGAGCCTGTGGCCCCTAAAATTGAAATATTTATCATTTTCCCTCCTATTTTTTTGTCTTAGTTATTATATATTGTATCTTTTGCTATTATGCTATAAATTGGACCTGCAACAATACCTATTAATCCAAAAATCTTTACCCCTATATAAATAGAAATTATTATAACTATAGGATGTAATTCTAGTTTACTACTTAAAAACTTAGCTTCTAATATTTCTCTTGTAAATCTCTCAAGAATGTAAATTAAAATAAGCCCTATAACTACTAGATATCTCTTTATTATAATATTGTATATTATAATTGGTATAAAAACAATTGTCGTTCCAACAAAAGGTAATATATCTAAAACAGCACATAAAACAGCTAAGAATAGCGATTTTTCTATTTGAAGGCATCTAAATCCTATCATTAATATACTTGCGCTTAAAAAAACTAAATATATTTCTAGTTTTAAAACTTCTGCTAACTTTTTTATTTTATTTATTGTAATTAAAGTAAAATCTTTAGAAATTGCTTTTTCTAAAAATTTATAAAAATCCTTTTTATCTACTAATAAAAAATATGTAATTAAATTACTTAAAAAATATCCCATAATACTTTCACTAGTAATTATTATACCCTGAATTAAGAGTTCGCTATTTAAAATTGAATTTATTGTTCTTATTGTTTTTTCTGGATTTAAATTAAAAAAGTCTTTTCCTCTTTCTAAAATATAGTAAATTTCCTTTATGTTCTTTATATAAACATTATTCAAGAAATTTATTATGTATTTCCCAAAGAAAAATATAACTATTAAAAATATTATATTTACTAAGGATATAGTAACTAAAGCACTTAGTTTTATACTAACTTTTTTAGATATAATTTTAAATATTGGATTAGATATTAAAAATAATATTATAATAATAAAAAAAGGAGTAAAATAACTTTTTATTATCATAGTAAAGAAATAAATAATCCCTAAATTTATTATCAGATTTATTATTTTTTTATACTTTAGGTAAAGTTCCATATTAATACCTCTTTATTATTATTATTAAATTATATTATTAATACTCTTAATACATAACCTTTATATAAATAAAAATATCGGATAGTAAATATTTATATTATACTTACTATCCGATATTTATAATAATTCATTTAATAAAAGTTTTAATTTTAAATATTAACTATAAAAGTTAAATAATAAAATACAACTAGTGAGTTAAATAATATAGAATCAAATCTATCAAGAATCCCCCCATGCCCTGGAATTAAGTTACTATAATCTTTAATTCCCACATATCGCTTAATAGATGAAGCTACCAAATCTCCAAACTGTCCCATAATTCCACATAAAGCTCCTATTAATATAAAATGTATTAATAAAATATTAGTTGGAACTAAGTATCCATAAATTCCACATCCTAAAACACTACCTATAAATCCACCTATTGAACCTGCTATAGTTTTGTTTGGGCTAACCTCTGGGCATAACTTTTTCTTTCCTAAATATTTCCCCGAATAATAAGCTAATGTATCAGCCATCCAGGATCCTATAAATATAAGCCATACCAAGTATTCTCCATTAACTTTATCACTTACCATAGGAATAAAACTAAACAGAATTCCAACATATAAAAAGCCTAAAATACTTATTGAAATATCAATAAATGTGTACTTTATATTTATTATTGGTAAAGTCATTAATAATACAGATAATAAAATAAATATATACATAATCTTATTAAGCTCTATACCTAAAATATAAAAAATTAATAAAAGTCCATAACCAAATATAGGGATAGGTCTAAATCCCTTCACTTTTAAAGCTTTATAAAACTCATATAATCCACAAATTGAAATTACAAAGGTAAAAGCCTTTAACCAAGTTCCACCTAAAAATACAAATAGTATAAATGGTGCAATAAATAATGCTCCTAAATACCTGCTATTTAACTTCATTTTTTCACCTCTAATTTATTATACTCCACCATATCTTCTATCTCTATTTTGATATTCAATTATTGCCTCATGCAGATTACTTTCAGTAAAATCTGGCCAAAATATATTTGAATACCAAAATTCCGAGTAAGCACATTGCCATAGTAAAAAGTTACTTATTCTTTTTTCTCCAGATGGTCTTATTATTAAATCAGGATCTGGAATATTTGCTGTATATAAATAACTTTCAAATACTTTTTCATCAATAGTTTCTAAATTTAAATTAGAATTTAAAATATCCTTACCTATTAATTTTACTGCCCTTATTATTTCATCTCTACCACCATAATTAAAGGCTATGTTCAAAACTATACCTTTATTATCTTTTGTTTTTACTACAGCATCTTCTATTTCATTTTGAGCTTCTTTTGGAAGTTTTGTTATATCTCCTAAGATATTTATAGAAACTCCATTTCTATTTAGTTCTCCAAGTTCACTTTTTAAATATTGAATTAAAAGTTTCATAAGTGCAGAAACTTCCTCTTGTGGTCTTTTCCAATTTTCTGTTGAAAAAGCATATAAGGTCAAATATTTAATTCCTATATTCTGTGCTTCTCTAACTATTTTCCTTATGCTTTCCACTCCAGCTTTATGCCCCATTGTTCTTGGAAGTTTTCTTTTCTTAGCCCATCTTCCGTTTCCATCCATAATTATGGCTATATGCTTAGGAATATTATTTTTGTCTAAAACCATATCATTATTTTTGTTTTTATTTATTTTAAAAACATCTAGCATAGTTTCTCCTCCAATTATTAAGTATATGGAAAAAAACCTGCTAAAGAGCAGGTTTTAAATTGACATTATCTCTTTTTCTTTTGCCAAAATTATTGAATCTATTTCTTTAACAGATGAATCTGTTATCTTTTGAATTTTATCTTCTGAAGTTTTTACCTCATCTTCAGATATGTCCCCATCCTTTTTCAAATTTTTAACCTTATCATTTGCATCTCTTCTTATTGATCTTAAAGCTATTTTAGATTCTTCTCCAGCTTTCTTTACATTCTTAACAAGAATCTTTCTTGTTTCTTCTGTAAGTTCTGGAACAACCAATCTTATTATAGCTCCATCATTTGATGGATTAATGCCTAAATCTGAAACTAATATTGCCTTTTCTATATCCTTTATTAAGCTTTTCTCCCAAGGAGAAATAACTAAAACTCTTGGTTCCGGAGCAGATATATTTGCAACCTGTGATAAAGGACATGGACTTCCATAGTAATTAACTTGAATTCTATCAAGCATTGTAGGATTTGCTCTACCAGCTTTCATTGTTGATAAATCAGTTTTTAATACAGATATTGTTTTTTTCATTTTCTCTTCTAATGTCTTAGTAATATCTTTAATCATATAAACCTCCTATTTTTTACTTGAAACTAACGTTCCTATCTTTTGGCCAGAAATTGCTTTCTTAATATTTCCTGGTTCCTCTAATCCAAATACTAATATTGGAATATTGTTATCCATACATAAAGAAGTAGCAGTAGAATCCATAACTTGTAATCCTTTTTCTAAAACTTCTATGTAATTTAGTGTATCATATTTCTTTGCATCATTGTACTTATATGGATCTTTATCATATACTCCATCAACTTTTTTTGCTAAAAGTATTACATCGGCTTCAATCTCTGCTGCTCTTAAAGCCGCTGTAGTATCTGTAGAGAAATATGGATTTCCTGTTCCCGCTGCAAAAATAACTACTCTTCCCTTTTCTAAATGTCTTACAGCTCTTCTTCTAATAAAAGGTTCAGCTATTTCTTTCATTTCTATAGCAGTTTGTACTCTTGTCATAACACCATTTTGTTCTAAAGAATCTTGCAGTGCTAAGGCATTAATACAAGTCGCAAGCATTCCCATATGATCTGCTTGAGATCTATCCATTCCTTCTCCACTTCTTCCTCTCCAAATGTTTCCGCCACCTACTACTAAGCCAACTTCAACGCCCATTTCAATAAGATCTTTTACTTCTAATGTAATTCTTTTTACAACATCAAAATCAAACCCAAATCCATTTATTCCAGCCAAGGCTTCTCCTGAAACTTTTAGTATTACTCTTTTATACTTACTACCATCCATACTAGTACCTCCATCTATTTTCCTACTTTTAAAAAGGAGAACACAATTTGTGTCCTCCTTAGTATTACTTAGTCATTTTAGCTACTTCATCAGCGAAGTTATCTTCAGCTTTTTCGATACCTTCTCCTCTTTCGAATCTTACAAACTTATTAATAGTTATTGGAGAACCAATTTCTTTTGATTTTTCTTGAAGATATTTACTTATACTCTTATCGCCATCTTTTACCCATGCTTGATTTAAAAGACAAACTTCTTTATAATATTTTTGAATTCTTCCCATTACCATTTTATCTACTATCTTTTCTGGTTTTCCTTCATTTAAAGCTTGAACTCTATATATTTCTTTTTCTTTTTCTAAAGCAACTTGATCTACATCTTCACTACTTAAGAATTCTGGATTTGTAGCAGCAATTTGCATACAAACATCTTTAGCTACTTCTTTTAATACAGAAGTATTATCTGAATCAGCTGCTAATTCAACAACAACACCAATTCTTCCACCACCGTGAACGTAACTTTCAACAACACCATTATTTACAGTGAATTTAGCAAATCTTCTAACTGCCATGTTTTCACCTAACTTAGCTATTAAAGCTGTTAACGTTTCTTGTACTGTAGCATTATCATCATATTTTTCATTAACAAATTCTTCTACTGTTTCAACTGTTGTAGTTGAAGCCATTTCAGATAATCTTGTAGCAACATTTATAAATTCTTCGTTAGCAGCAACGAAATCTGTTTCGCAGTTTAATTCAACTATACCAGCTATTTTATTATCTTCTGATATATAAGTTTTTACTAAACCTTCAGCAGCAACTCTTCCAGCTTTTTTAGCTGCAGCTGCTAAACCCTTTTCTCTTAATATTTCAACAGCTTTTTCTATATCGCCTTCAGATGCAGTTAAAGCTTTTTTGCAGTCCATCATTCCTGCACCAGTCTTATCTCTTAATTCCTTAACTAATTGAGCAGTAATCATACTGTATTCCTCCTAACATATATAAACCCATTTAGGTTAAAAGGTAAATGAGTTAACTCACCTACCTTTATTTTATTTTAATTATTTTATTATTTTAATTATTTTATTATTCAGCTAATTGCTCGCCTTGTCTTCCTTCAATAATTCCATCAGCCATTTTAGCTGTTATTAATTTAACTGCTCTTATAGCATCATCATTTCCTGGAATTACATAATCAACTTCTTCTGGATCACAGTTTGTATCAACAATACCAACAACTGGGATTCCTAATATTTTAGCTTCTAATATAGCATTTTTTTCTTTTCTTGGGTCTACTACGAACATAGCTCCTATGTTATTAGCATCTAAGTTCTTAATTCCGCCTAAGTTCTTTTCTAACTTTTCCATTTCACCTTTTAATTGAGTAACTTCTTTCTTTGGAAGAACGTCAAAAGTTCCATCTTCTTCCATTTTCTTTAAAGACTCTAATCTGTTAATTCTTCTTTTAATAGTTTGGAAGTTTGTTAACATTCCACCTAACCATCTGTTGTTTACGAAGTGCATGTTTGATCTTATTGCTTCTTCTTGAATAGCTTCTTGAGCTTGTTTTTTAGTTCCAACGAAAAGAATATCTTTTCCTGATACTGCAACTTCTTTAATGAAGTTATAAGCTTCGTCAACCTTTTTAACAGTTTTTTGTAAGTCTATTATATATATTCCATTTCTTTCTGTAAATATATAAGGAGCCATCTTAGGGTTCCATCTTCTTGTTTGGTGTCCGAAATGTACACCTGCTTCTAATAATTGTTTCATTGATATAACTGCCATTTTATTACCTCCTGGTTTTTTCCTCCAATGCCATCTTATAAAGTTTCCTTAATATTAACTAAGTCACCATCTTTATAAATAGAACATTGTGTGTATTTTGTTACCTTAGTCAGTATAACATATGGTATTTATCCTAGCAACATCTTTTTTCTAAAATATTCATTTTATACTTAATTATTAAAGATGGCATAAATTTTATTATACCATCTTTATCTTTTCTTAATTTTTATTTAATTCATCCATTAATTTATCGTTTAATATTTTTATATGAGTTCCCTTCATTCCTAAAGATCTTGATTCAATAACTCCTGCACTTTCAAATTTTCTAAGTGCATTTACTATAACGCTTCTTGTTATTCCAACTTTATCTGCTATTTTAGAAGCTACTAAAAGTCCTTCTTTTCCATCAAGTTCTGCAAAAATATGTTCTACAGCTTCTAATTCTGAATAAGATAATGTACCTATAGCAAGTTGAACTACTGCTTTTTTTCTTGCTTCATCTTCTATTTCTACTTGTTTTGATCTTAAAATTTCCATTCCTACAATAGTTGCACTATATTCCGCTAAAACTAAATCATCTTCTTTGAATTCTTCATTAAATCTTGCTAGCATTAAAGTTCCAAGTCTTTCTCTGTTTCCTATGATAGGTACTATTGTAGTAATTTTATTTTCCATTATACAATCGCCCTCTCCAGGGAATACACATTTACCTTTATTATTTAAATTTGCAATACTTTCTTTTATGTTTAATAGATTTGCATTATAGTCTTTAGGAAACCTTTTATTATTTATAACATGATTCCTCATTATATCGCATTCAAAATCCTTTGAAAAAGTATGGCCTAGCACTTTTCCTTTTCTGCTTATTACATAAACATTGCATGATAAGACCTCACTTAAAATAGCGCATATATCCTCGAATATTACTGGCTCACTACCGGTTTTTTGTAGTATTTTGTTCAATTTCCTTGTTTTTTCTAATAATGATGTCAAACTAATTCCTCCTATATTATATCCCCCTTGAAATATTTTAAATTTTTTAAATTTTCAAAAAAATCTATTTATTTCAGGTTCATACTAACATAAGTATTTTTTCTTTTCAACATATATTTATGTGTTTTCGACAAACTTACGGATAATAGTTGACTTTGCTTATATTTTATAAGTTTTCTTTATCTTTATTTAAACTTATAATATTTTTACATTCTTCATTAGAACATCTTCCATAATTCCCTTTAGTCTTACTATATTTCAAAGTCATATAAGAACCACACTTTTCGCATTTTTCCTTTAATGGCTCATTCCAACTAATAAAGTCACAATTCGGATAACTTCCACACCCAAAAAACCTTTTACCTTTTTTGCTTTTCTTAGCTAAAATCTTACCTCCACATTTTGGACAAGGTGCTTCAATTTCTTCAACTATAGGTTTCGCATTCTTGCATTCCGGATACCCTGGACAAGCTAAGAAGTTTCCATATCTCCCATGTTTTATAACCATCATTTTACCGCACTTTTCACAAGGTACATCACTTACCTTGTCTTCAATCACAACTTTAGAAACTTCTTTTTCTGCTTTATCAATTGCAACTTTAAGAGGTTTATAGAATTCTCCAACTACCTTTTTCCATTCCTCTTTCCCATCTTCTACAAAATCCAAGTTTCTTTCCATATCTGCTGTAAAATCCGTATCTACTATTTGTGTAAAATACTCTGTTACCATATTATTCACTATAAATCCAAGCTCTGTTGGTAATAAATTTTTCTTTTCTCTATTTACGTATTCTCTACTTAAAAGAGTTGTTATCGTTGGAACATAAGTACTTGGTCTACCTATACCTTTTTCCTCTAATAATTTTACAAAAGAAGCTTCTGTATATCTAGCAGGTGGTTGTGTAAAATGTTGTTTTCCTTCTATTTCTACTTTATTTAAAATATCTTTTTCATTAAGCTGAGGTAAAGATACATCTTCGCCATCTTCTTCTGTAAGATATTCATAAACTTTCATAAAACCATCAAATTTAATTGTAGATCCACTAGCTCTAAACTTATAATCTCCATTTTTTATTTCTATACTTAATGTATTTAATTCACAAGAAGCCATCTGACTTGCCATAAATCTATTCCAAATAAGAGAATATAACTTATATTGCTCTGGTGTTAAAGAACCTTTAGCAATTTCTGGTGTTATTTCTATTATTGAAGGTCTTATAGCTTCATGAGCATCTTGTATATTTTTCTTGCTTTTATAAATTCTTTTCTCACTTGGAATATATTCATTCCCATAATTTAAATTTATAAAGTCATTAGCTTTATTTTGTGCTTCATCAGATATTCTAACAGAATCTGTTCTCATATAAGTTATAAGACCTACAGTTCCATATCCTTTAACCTCTACACCTTCATATAGAACTTGAGCAATTGACATAGTTCTCCTAGTTATAAAGTTAAGTTTTTTAGAAGCCTCTTGTTGGAGGGTACTTGTAGTAAATGGAGGTAATGGATTCTTAACTTTAACTCCTTTTTTTACTTTATCTATAATAAAATCATTTTCTTCTAAATCATTAATAATCTTTTCACTTTTTTCTTTTGTTTCTATTTCAACTTTTTTCCCCTTATATTGAGATAATTTTATAGGGAATCTTTTTCTATCTTTAGTTACAATACAATCTACAGTCCAATATTCTTTTGACTCAAACTTATTTATTTCCTCTTCTTTATCACAAATAAGTTTTAAAGCTGCAGATTGAACTCTACCTGCACTTAAACCCCATTTAACATTTTTCCATAAAATAGGGCTTATTTCATAACCAACAAGCCTATCTAATATTCTTCTTGCCTGCTGGGCATCAACTAAATTATCATTTATTTTTCTTGCTTCTTTTATAGAAGCTTTTACTGCTGTTTTTGTTATTTCATTAAATACTATTCTGCACTTTTCTTTTTCATCTATATTAAATATCTTTGCCAAGTGCCAAGATATAGCCTCTCCTTCACGGTCAGGGTCAGTTGCAAGATAAACTTTATCTGCCTTTTTTGCAGCTTTCTTTAATTTTGCTATTAATTCTCCCTTTCCTCTTATCGTTATATACTTAGGTGTGAAATTATTTTCCACATCAACTCCAAGTGTACTTTTTGGTAAATCTCTTACATGTCCCATAGACGCTTCTACAATATAATTTTTTCCTAAATACTTACCTATAGTTTTAGCCTTTGCAGGTGATTCTACTATTACAAGATTTTGTCCCATATATAAAACTCCATTTCTGGAGTCTGCACCCCCTTATTTTTCTAAATTGTTTTTGCATAATAATTGCCAGGTAGGCAAATAATTTCATTTCTATTTTGCATTTCAAATAATAACTCAAATAATACCTTTCTGTCAACATTTACAATTTCAAGTATATCATCTAAATGAATAGGTTCATTGCTAATTTTACTCATTAACTCGTTAATTATTGGTTTTTTATATGAATTAGTATTTATTTTATTTTTAATCTTAAAAACCTCATTAATATCTTCAACACTTTGTAGAACATGAGCCCCTTCACTTATTAATTTATTACAACCTTCACTATTTTTATTAAATATCGAACCTGGTACTGCCATTACAACTTTATTAGATTCCAAGGCATAATCTACAGTTATTAATGTGCCACTTTTCACTCCAGCTTCTACAACTATAAGTCCTTTACTTAAACCACTTATTATTCTATTTCTCCTTGGAAAATTATAAGCAAAAGGTTTTGTTTTAGGTAAAAATTCAGAAATAACAAGGCCTTTTTTTACTAGATTTTTATATAAATCAACATTAGTATTTGGATAAACTATATCCACACCACACCCTAAAACCCCTATGGTGTTTCCTGATTCTAATATAACTGTTCTTTGAGCAATTGAATCTATTCCTAAAGCCATACCACTTACAACTGTAATGTTATTACTTGATAAATATCTAGCTATTATCTTTGTAACTTCGCTTCCATAATTACTACAATTTCTTGCTCCAACAATTGAAATTAATTCTCCTTTTAACAAATTAATATTACCTTTATAAAATATTACAAAAGGTGGGCTATATCCATATAAAAGATTTTCAGGGTATTCTTTATCCAAAATTGTAATATAACCAATTTCTTCATCATATAAATACTTTTTAAATTTTTCAATTTCTATTAGTTCTAAATCCTTATTTGTACCTATTAATTTTTTTATCTTATCTTTGTTTTTTTTAATTATATTTATTTCTTTATATTCTATTATTAATTCTAATTTTTTTTCATTGCTAATATTAAGTAAAATAAACCACAGGATCTCATTAATATTCATATTAAATAATCTCTCCTTCTATGTTTTTCCTATAACCTAAAGCTTCAAATATATGATATTCATATATTCTATCTGACAAATCTAAATCAGCTATAGTCCTTGCCACCTTTATTATCTTGTAATAACCTCTCATAGTTAAGTTGCATCTTTCATAATAAATATCTATTAAATTTTTTCCACCTTCTGATAGGTTGAAAAATTTATTTATATCTTTTCCATTAACTTCTGAGTTATAATTATATTTACTTTTATTGTATCTTTCTCTTTGAATTTCTCTTGCATCTAGCACTCGTTTTTTCATTTCTTCCGATGATAAAGAATCTTTTCTTTTATTAATTTCTTCCACTTTAATCCTTGGTACATAATTTAGTAAATCTATTCTATCTAACATAGCCCTTGACAATCTAGATGTATATTTCTTCCTATCTCTTTCACTGCAAGTGCATCCGTTATTATTATTTAATCCCTCAATATACAACCCACAAGGGCAAGGATTAAAGGCTCCTATTAATAAAAAATTAGAAGGTAATTTATAACTTCCATTAATTCTATTTATATTTATCACTTTTTCTTCTAAAGGTTCTCTTAATACTTCTAAAACATCCCTCTTAAACTCTAAAATCTCATCTAAAAATAATATTCCATTATGAGCCAAAGTTATTTCTCCAGCTTTTATTTCTCTTCCCCCTCCAACTAAAGCTACTTTAGTTATTGTATGGTGAGGACTTCTAAAGGGTATTTTTATTTCTTCTTCTAAGATTCCTGAAGCACTATAAATCTTTGCTATTTCCATTTCCTCTTTAGGGCTTAAAGGAGGCATAATAGATGGTAGGGCTTTAGCTAACATAGTTTTTCCTGCTCCAGGCGCTCCATACAAAAGAATATTGTGTCTTCCAGATGCCGCTATTTCCATAGCTCTTTTAGAGGTCTGTTGCCCTATTATATCAGAATAATCTAGTAGGGTCTCTTTTGATTTTACTTTAACTCCTTCAAATACAAAAGGTAGTAAATCTTCATAATTTATGAAGGAAATTACTTCTTTTAAATTCTTAAAGGGATAAAAATTACCTATATTAAAGGATCTTAACTCCATCAAATTACTAAAAGGAAATATAAAACTATTCTTTTTATTATTTTTCCCTTCAAATATTATAGGTAATGCTCCTTTAATTGCTTTCAAATCTCCTTTAAGAGATAATTCTCCAAAAATTATAAAGTCCTTTAAGTCTTTTTCAATAATTTGCTTTGATTTAATAAGTATTCCTAATGCAATAGGAAGATCAAGAAGAGATCCTATTTTTCTAATATCTGCAGGAGCTAAATTTATTGTTATTCTTCCTAAAGGAAATTCAAAACCGCTGTTTATAATAGCAGATCTCACCCTTTCCTTTGATTCTTTAACAGAAGTATCTGGTAATCCTACAATATTAAAACTTGGCATACCTTTATTTATATCCACTTCAACTTTTATTAATATTCCGTCAAGCCCATTATGAGTTGCACTTATTATTTCTATAGCCATTTTAATCACCTCATTTCGATTATTGACCAATTTCAAAAATATATAAACATTTTTGCTTATATATTTGTTTTAATTAATATCTTTTAGTCAATATTATAAAAGGGTGATTAAAATGAAAAATTTAAATAAAGCTATTGGTTCCTACGGCGAGAAAATTTCTAAAGATTATTTAATAAATAATGGTTATATTATATTAGATTTAAATTACAGAAGCAGATATGGAGAAATTGATATCATATGTAAATTAAAAGATATTATTGTATTTATAGAAGTAAAAAGTAGGTACAACACTCTTTATGGATTACCACAAGAATCTGTTACCTACTTTAAACAAAGACGTATATTAAATTTATGCAATTATTATATTATATCTAAAAATTTATTTAATTATAATTGTAGATTTGATGTTATTGAAGTGTATTTTAACACAATAAATAATGATTTTAAAATAAATCATTTGAAAGATTCTTTTAGAGGTTATTAAGTATATTATTTAAAAAGGATTTTCTGTGAATATCACAAATCCCCACTTTACTAATACCTTCAATATGCTTTTTAGTTCCATAACCTACATTATCTTCAAAATTATAATCTGGATACTTTTTAGCATATTCTTTCATTAAGTCATCTCTATAAACCTTTGCTAAAATTGAAGCTGCAGCAATACTTGCTGATTTTGAATCTCCTTTTATTACATATTTATTAGGAATCTTTATTCCTTTTATTAAATATCCATCAGATAAAATCAAATCAGGCTTAACTTTTAAATTATAACAAGAATCTAAGAATATTTGATTATTACAATAAGCTATTCCCTTTTCATCTATATCCTTATTTGATTTTTCAGAAATAAAGTAAGCTATAGCCTTTTTCTTTATTATTTCTGCTAATTCTTTCCGTTTTTTCTGCGGAACCTTCTTTGAATCATTTAATCCAAGTATAATTTCATCATCTAGTACATTTAGGTCTAATATTACAGCACAAGCTACAATAGGCCCTGCTAGAGGACCTCTCCCTACTTCATCTACACCTGCTATAAGGTGGCTTTTTGAAAATGCTTTATCAAAAGAATACATATTCTTTATTCTTTGCATCTCTTTTTCTAGTTTTTCTTTTTCTCTAAGCATTTTATCTCCAAGAGAAATAATATTTTTTCTTTTATCAGCTTTTAATTTT
Organism: Clostridium sp.; assembly: GCA_029257045.1. GTDB lineage: Bacteria > Bacillota > Clostridia > Clostridiales > Clostridiaceae > Clostridium. The sequence continues at coordinate 25,401 of JARIDB010000013.1, read as the reverse complement.
TCTACTAACTTTTGAAAACTTGCATTATTAAAATCATTTTCATAATCAATATCATCAATTATTTCTTTAACCTTTTTATAACTTAATTTTTCTATATCTTGTATATAATCCATATCTTACCTCTTTAATTCGGATATTCAAGGGATATATTACCTATTTTTCCCCCTCTAAATTCATCTAATAAAATCATAGCTATTCTATTATAATCAATTTCTCCTTTTTTAAGTAAACAGCCTCTTTTTTTAGCAATATCATTTAAAGTCTCTAATGGGTCTTCGTTAATATTTTCTATTTTATATCTTTCTAGTAATTGCTTTGGATAAAAATCTTGTAATCTTTTTATAAGTTTCAAAACAAGCTCCTCTATATCCATAATTTCATCTTTAATAGCTCCTGTAAAAGCTAAGTTTAATGCAGTTTCTTCATCTTCAAATTTAGGCCATAAAACTCCTGGAGTATCTAACATTTCAATATCCATTTTAGTTTTAATCCATTGCTTACTTTTAGTAACCCCTGGTCTATCTCCAGTTTTTGCAACATTATTTTTAGCCATTTTATTTATAAATGTAGATTTACCTACATTAGGTATTCCAACAACCATAACTCTCATTTGAATTTTAACTAACCCCTTAGATCTTAATCTATCATGCTTTTCTTTTAGTAATGCTTCTAGAGCTGGTTTAATTTGATTTAAGCCCTTACCAGATAGACAATTAACTTCAAGTACCTTTATAGTTTCTGAAGATAAGCTATTAATCCAATTTTTTGTAGCTCTCCCTTCGCATAAATCACTTTTATTTAAAAGTATTATCCTCGGTTTTCCTTCACATAATTTATCTATATCAGGATTAGCTGAACTTCTTGCAATTCTTGCATCTCTTATTTCAATAACAGCATCAACTAATTTTAAATTTTCTTTAATTTCTCTTTGGGTTTTTTTCATATGTCCTGGAAACCAATTTATTGTTGCCATAATATGTACCTCCTCTTTAATATATTTATATTTTATCCATTTTTAAATATTTTAAATATAAATAAACATATAATAATTTGCTTATTCAGCCCTCGCTCCAAGTCATTGCAAACTATTATATGTTCACTATGAACTTAATGATAAAATTATATTAATCTACGCTAGTATAAAGTTATTATAATTTCCTATAAAATAAAGAAAAAGGGACTTTATAAAAGTCCCTTACTTAACCGTCAAAATATTATCTAACGTTTAATTCCTTAACTTTAGCAGCTTTACCTACTCTATCTCTTAAGTAGAATAATTTAGCTCTTCTAACTTTACCTTTTCTTACAACTTCCATTTTTTCAATTGATGGAGCATTAAGTGGGAAAGTTCTTTCTACTCCAGTTCCTAAAGCAACTCTTCTTACAGTGAAAGTTTCTCTAACTCCACCATTTTGCTTCTTAATAACTGTACCTTCGAACATTTGAACTCTTTCTCTTGTTCCTTCTTTAATTCTAACGTATACTTTAACAGTATCTCCAACGTTAAAACTTGGAAGATCTTTTCTTAATTGTTCTGCTTCAATAGCTCTTATAATTTCGTTCATTGTGTAGTCCCTCCTTAAATTTTATTTAGACGTTCTTAACAAGTTTTTTGACAGAGGACCGCCCGTACTAACACGTTTGTTATTTTAACATAATTTATCTTATAATTCAATGATTATTTAAACTTTTTCAAAATTTTCAAATCTTCTTTTGAAAGAATTACTTTATTATATAAATCTTTTCGCAGAACTTTAGTTATTTCCAAGGATTTATATCTTCTCCATTTTCTTATGTTTTCATGATGTCCTGATAATAAGACCTCAGGAACTTTGTCTCCCTCAAAAATTTCAGGCCTTGTATATTGAGGATATTCAAGAAGTCCCTCGCTAAAAGATTCCTCCATAAAACTTTCTTCTTTTCCAAGTACTCCACTTTTAAGCCTTAAAATAGAATCTATTATTGGAATAGCTGCCATTTCTCCACCTGTTAATATAAAGTCTCCCAAGGATATTTCTTCATCTATATATTTATAAGTTCTTTCATCTATTCCTTCATAGTGCCCACAAAGAAATATAATTTCTTCTTCCTTAGATAAATCTAAAGCAAGCTTTTGATTGAATCTTTTTCCTTTAGGACCTAGAAAAATAACCTTACCCTTGTTGCCTTTCTTAGCATCTCTTATTGTGTCTATTATAGGCTGAGGAGACATAACCATACCTGCTCCACCACCATAAGGGTAATCATCTACCTTATTATGCTTGTTTAATGTATAATCTCTTATGTTTAAAGTTTCTATTTGTACTAAATTCTTTTCCTTTGCTTTTCCTATAATACTATGATTAAAAACATTAAACATTTCTGGAAAAAGCGTTAGAATACTAATCTTCATCTTGCCATTCTCCAACAGGTTTAATTATTATTTTTTTATCCTCTATATTTATATCTAAAACTATATCTAATAAAACAGGGATAAGTAATTCCTTAGGTTTTTTAATCCAATACACATCATTATTTTTAGTTTGTAATACTTCATATATTTCACCTAAATCTTTGTCTTCAGTATCAAAAACTCTACAACCAATTAAATCTGCAATAAAATATGTATCTTCTTCAAGTTCAACAGCAAATTCCCTTGGAATTTCTAAATATTTGTTTTTTAATTTTTCTGCTTCTTCAATAGAATTAGTTCCTTCCAATTTTAGTATAACTCTATCTTTTTGAAATTTACAAGATTCTATTTTAACTTCTTTTCCGTCTAATAAAACAAACTTTAACTCCTTATATCTTTTAGGATCATCTGTTAAAGCTATAACCTTCATTTCGCCTTTAAGTCCATGAGTATTTACTATTTTCCCAACTCTTAATATATCTCTCATATTAACACCTCTATTTGTAAATAAATTTTTATGCTTATATAGATCTTTAGCATTTATAATATTTTTCAAGAAAAAATTATTATAATTACTAAAGTTCTTATGTGTAAAAAGAGTTAGGAAAATCCTAACTCTTTACATCAATAATTTCTACTACTACTTTTTTATCTTCTTTTATTGCTGCTGCTTTAACAACAGTTCGAATAGCTTTTGCTATTCTTCCCTGTTTGCCAATTACTTTTCCCATATCGGCAGGAGCAACCTTTAGTTCAAGAATAATTGATTGCTCTCCCTGAATTTCATTTACATGAACATCATTTGGATTATCCACTAAGGATTTAGCTATAATTTCAATTAATTCCTTCATAAACACCTGTAATTATTATTAATTACAGAGTTCACCTCCTAAAAATTACTTATTTAATCCCACTTTTGTAAAAAGCTTTTTAACTACATCTGTTGGTTGAGCACCTTGGCTAACCCATTTAGTAGCTTTTTCTTCGTTGATTTTGATTTCAGCTGGCTCAGTTAATGGATTGTAGTATCCAATTTCTTCGATAAATCTACCATCTCTTGGAGCTCTTGAATCAGCAACGACTATTCTATAGAAAGGAGCTTTTTTAGCACCCATTCTTCTTAATCTAATTTTTACTGCCATATTAATTTCACCTCCTTTTCATAATCTTTATTATATATTAACTCATAAAAGGCATTTTACCAAAGAAACCTTTTTTAGATTTCTTAGTTAGAGACTTCATTTGTTTCATTTGTTTCCTCATCATATCAAATCCCTTAATGAGTTTATTAACTTCTTGCAGAGATGTTCCTGAGCCTTTAGCTATTCTCTTTTTCCTTGATGAAGATCCAACTAAAAGCTTTGGATTTCTTCTTTCTTTAGGAGTCATTGAATATATTATTGCTTTAACTCTAGATAATTGTTTTTCACTAGCATCAAAGTCAATATCTTTTACTTCCTTTGGTATCCCAGGTATCATTTCCATTATTTTGCTCATTGAGCCAAGCTTTTTCATTTGTTCCATAGCTGTTAAATAATCTTCATAAGTAAAATCATTTTCTAGCATTTTTGCACTTAACTCTTGAGTTTCTTTATCATCAAAGGCTTCTTGAGCTTTTTCTATTAATGAAAGCATATCTCCCATTCCTAGAATTCTTGAAGACATTCTATCTGGATAGAAAACTTCAAAATCACTCATCTTTTCCCCAACGCCAATAAACTTAATAGGCTTTTCTGTTATACTACTAATTGATAAAGCAGCTCCACCTCTTGTGTCACCATCTAGTTTTGTTAAAACTACTCCGGTAATATCTAAAGCTTCATTAAAAGTTTCTGCTACATTAACTGCATCTTGACCTGTCATTGAATCAACTACAAGTAAGATTTCGCTAGGTTTTACTTCTGCTTTTATATCTTTTAATTCTCCCATAAGATTTTCATCTATATGAAGTCTACCAGCAGTATCTATTATTATTACATTATTACCATTTTCTCTACCATGAACTATTCCTGCTTTAGCAATATCAACTGGGCTTATTTTATCACCCATTTGAAAAACTGGTATGTCTATTTGTTTACCTACAACTTCTAATTGCTTTATAGCAGCTGGTCTGTAAACGTCACAGGCTACTAATAAAGGTTTTTTATTTTGTTTTCTAAGTTGAAGAGCAAGTTTACCACTCATCGTGGTTTTTCCTGCACCTTGAAGCCCAACCATCATTATAATTGTTGGTCCAACAGTATTAAAGTTTAATTTACTTTCGTTACCACCCATAAGATTAGTAAGTTCTTCATTAACAATTTTAATAACTTGTTGAGCTGGCGTTAAGCTTTCTAAAACTTCACTTCCAACACACTTTTCACTGATTACTGAAATAAATTTCTTAACTACTTTAAAGTTAACATCAGCTTCAAGTAATGCAAGTTTCACTTCTCTCATTACTTCTTTTATGTCTTTTTCATTTAGCTTTCCTTTGCCTTTAAGCTTTTTGAAAGCTTCCTGCAATTTATCTGATAAACCCTCAAAAGCCATTTAAAACCCTCCTATGATATTATAAATTTTCTAAAATACTTTTATACTTTTCATAATCTTCCTTTGTTAAGGAATACTTAGTGTTAATTTCTTCTAAAAAATTTTTAATTGTTTTTTCTTGTTCTTTACTTTTATTTAGTAAATTAAGTTTACTTTCATAGGATAGAAATTGTTTATAACATCTTTTTATTAAATCATGGATTGCTTGACGACTTGTGTTATTCAATTCAGCAATTTCAGCCAAGGATAAATCCTCATCATAATAAAGCTCCATAATCTTGTGTTGTTTATCTGTTAGTAATGAACTATATATGTCCATTAATAATGAAATCTCAACCCTATCTTGCATTTCATCACCTTACCACAAAAATTATTTTAACAAAACCTTTCTCCCCTGTCAAGTACTTTTACTTAACACCTAAATTTTTTTTATTTTAAAATAATGCTTCTACATATTCTTCTGCATTAAATTTTTGAAGATCCTCTATGCCTTCTCCAACCCCTATATATCTAACAGGTATATTTAAGCTACTTTTAATAGAAATTACAACTCCACCTTTAGCTGTACCATCAAGCTTAGTTAATATTATACCATCTATAGGACAAGCTTCTTTAAATTGTTTAGCTTGGTTTACGGCATTTTGTCCTGTAGTAGCATCTAAAACTAATAATGTTTCTTTCTTAGCGTCACTGTATTCTCTATCTATTATTCTTCCTATTTTAGCTAGTTCATCCATAAGATTCTTCTTATTGTGAAGTCTTCCTGCTGTATCACAAATTAGTAAATCTACATTTCTAGATTTTGCTGCTGATACTGCATCAAATACTACTGCAGCAGGATCTGATCCTTCTACGTGCTTAATTAAATCTACAGAAGCTCTTTGACTCCACACCTCTAATTGATCAATAGCTGCTGCTCTAAAGGTATCTGCTGCTGCAAGTAAAACCTTTTTCCCTTCAGCTTTATTCTTTGCTGCCAATTTGCCAATAGACGTAGTTTTACCTACTCCGTTAACTCCAATTACTAAAAGTACTTCCTTTCCTTCATTTGTCTTCTCTATTTCTCCAGAAGTTAAAATTTCTTTTATAACTTCTTTAAGGGCTGGATAAACTTCTTGTGGATCATTTATTTTATCTTTTCTTATTTTAGATTTTAACTTTTCTATAATTTCTACAGTAGTATCCATTCCTATATCTGCCATAATTAAAATTTCTTCTAGTTCTTCGTATAAATCCTCATCTATATTAATTGCTAATTTTAAAGTCTCATTTATTTTATCCGTTAATGCGTCTTTTGTTTTTGATAATCCGCTTTTAAGGTTTTCAAAAAATTTGCCAAACATAATATACCTCCTAATTACTTTTATTTAAGTCTACAGAAACCACCTTTGAGATACCTTTTTCTTCCATCGTTATTCCATACATTATATCACTAGCTTCCATAGTTCCTTTTCTATGAGTTATAACTATAAATTGAATTTTTTCGGAAAATTTTCTTAAGAATTCTGCATATCTCATTACATTCGCATCATCTAAAGCGGCCTCTATTTCATCTAAAATACAAAATGGTGTAGGCTTCATTTTAAGAATTCCAAAAAGAAGCGCTATAGCTGATAAAACCTTTTCTCCACCAGACATCAAATTAATATTTTGAAGTTTTTTGCCCGGAGGCTCAACATTAATTTCTATAATCGCCGACAGTTCATCTCCTTCACCTAATATAAGCTCTGCTTTCCCACCTTTAAATAACTCTCTAAAGGTTTCATTAAAATTCTTATTTAAGATTTTAAAATTATTAAGAAACAATTCTTTCATCTTTCCCGTCATTTCCGAAATAACTGTATTTAATTCATTTTTAGATTTATTTAAATCTTCTTCTTGCTTAGACATAAATTGAAATTTTTCTAAGACTTCTTCATATTCTGCAATAGACGCTAAATTGATTATACCAAGCATAGTAATTTCATTTTTTAATATTCGTATATCTTCTTTTACTAAATTAATATTCTCAATATCTTTTGCAATTTCTTTTGCTTCTGCTAAAGTAAGATTTAATTCCTCATTTAATTTTTTGTAATAAACTTCTTTTTCACTTTCAATTTTAGCAAGTTGAACTTCTTTTTTACTTAATTCTATATCTAACATTCTAATTATATCCTGAATTTCATTTGCTAAGTTATCCTTACCTTTAATATTTTCTTTAATATTTATCCTTTTCATCTCATATTCTTTAAATATTTCTTCTAAGGATTCTAAATTATTATTTATTGTATTTACTATCTTTTCTTTTTCTAATATTTGATTTTTAAGATATTCAATATTAACTTCTTTTTCTTTATTATCCTTTTTTAAAGAATTAAACTTTTTATCTTTTTCTTCCAAGTCGTATTCTTTTCCCTTTAATTCTTTTTCTTTGTTAGATATTATTTCATCTAAGGTAGCTTTATATATTTTTATTTCTATAAGCTTTTCTTTACTTTCATTTAGTTTATTATTTATCGTTTTTAATTTTTCTTCTAATTCATTTATATTATTTTTATTTTCAATACCTTTATTTTTAAAATCATATAAGTCATTTTCTCTTATTTTAATATCATTTCTTAATTTATTTAAATTTTCTTTATTTATTATTATTTCTCTTTCAGAAACCTCTAAGGAATCCTGAAGTCTTAAGCTCTCCTTTTCAAGAGCTTTTATTTCACTTTCAAAGGTTGCAATATCAATATTATTAATATGGAGTTCATCATTTTTATTTAGATTAGTTTCATCTAATTCCTTTCTCTTCTCCCTAAATTCATCAATTTTATTTAATATACTTTTATATTCTTTTTTTATTAAACTAACATCAGCTTCAAGTTCTTTAACTTCTCTTTTTCTACCTAATATACTTGAATTATTCTTTTTATAAATACTACCTCCAGTTAAAGCGCCTCCAGGGCTTATTATTTCGCCTTCTAAAGTTACAACTTTAATCTTATGGTTACTTAATTTAGATATTTTTAAAGCAGTATCCATATTATCTACAACAATAATTCTTCCTAAAGAATATTCCATAATTCCTTTAAACTTTTCATCGAATCTTATGATTTCAGATGCTAACCCTAAATAACCTTCAATGTTTTTTATATCTTCAGGTACATTAACTTTATTTCCTCTAACTACATTTAAAGGTAGGAATGTAGCCCTTCCTAATGAATTGCTTTTAAGATAATTAATTAATAACTTTGCAGTATATTCATCTTCTGTAATAACATTAGAAATTCCACCAGCTAAAGAAATTTCTATAGCTGTTTCAAATCTTTTATCTACCTTGAAAACTTCTCCTAAAAGAAAAACCTTACCCTTATCAGATACTCTTCCATCTTCTACTCTTTCCATAAGCCTTTTTACTGAAAGTTGATATCCTTCATAATTTTTTTCTAAATCTTTTAACGTAGATATTTTACCTTCTAAAATATTTATATCCTTACTTTTTTCTTTTAACAAATCTTCTAATTTATAAATTTCATTCTTTAAATAATATAATTCCTTTTTATTTTCATTAATTTCTATTTCAATTTTTATTTTTATTTCTTTTAATTTATCTATTTTTTCATTAAGTCTAATTAAAGTTCCTAAATTGATTTTTATATTATTTTTTAAAATATTTAAATTGCCTTCTCCACTTAATCCCAATTCTTCTTTGTTCTTTATATCTTTATTTAAACTAGTAATATTATTGTTAAATTCTGAAACCTTCCTTAACAAATCAAATTCTTCATCTTTTAAAGTATTTACTTTGTTTTCTATATGTTGAATATCTTTTTTTATTTTTTCTATTTCTTTTTCTAAATGGATTGTATTTTCTTTTTTAAATAATTGTTCTTTTATTTTTTCTTTTAAATCTTTTATTAATAAATCTCTTTCTTTTGTAATTCCCTCAATAGAAGTTTTTAAAGATTCCATTTCTATCAGATCTTTACTAATAATACCTTCAAGGCTTTTTATTCTTTCTTTAAATATCTCTATATTATTAATATTATTATTAGCCTCATCTTTTTTATTATAGTAATATTCTCTTTCTTCACTATTCTTATTTTCAATTTCTTCCAAATCCGAATTATACTTTTCTAATTTTTCTTTTTCTAACTTTAGTTCTTCCCTTTTATTATCTATTTTATTTTTTCTTAATGTTATTTCAGAATTTATACTTTTTAAATCTTCTTCTACATTTTCAATTTGTAGTTTCAATACTGATACTTCTTTTATTCTTAGGGAATCTGCATACTCTTTGTATTTTAACGCTTTTTCTTTCTCTATTTTCAAAGGTTCTATTCTCTCTTCATAAGTTAATATTATATCCCTTATTCTAACTAGATTATCTTCAGTATTATTCAATTTTTTTTCTGCTTCTTCTTTTCTAGTTTTATATTTTACAATTCCTGCAGCTTCTTCTAGTAAAGATCTTCTTTCCTCTGGCTTCCCACTAAGAATAGCTTCTATTTTACCTTGTCCAATAATAGAGTATCCTTCTTTACCTATTCCAGTATCCATAAATAAATTATTTATATCTTTTAATCTGCACTTTTGGTTATTAATTAAATACTCCGTTTCCCCAGACCTAAATATTCTCCTTGTTACCATTATCTCAGAATACTCTGTATCTAGAGCTTCATCACAATTATCTAATGTCAATGATACTTGGGCAAGACCTACCGGTTTTCTAAATTGTGTTCCGGCAAAAATAACATCTTCCATTTTGCCTCCCCTTAAGGTTTTGACACTTTGTTCTCCAAGAACCCATCTTACCGCATCAGAAACATTGCTTTTCCCACTCCCATTAGGTCCAACAACAGCTGTAACACCTTCCTTAAATTTTAACTGTGTTTTATCTGCAAAGGATTTAAATCCTCTAATTTCTATGGATTTTAAAAACATAGTTTCTCTCCTTTAACTATATTATACAAGAGATGCTATTAAACTAACTGAAAAAATTAAAGCTAATAAAACAGTTATAACATACATCATTTTTTGTCTTGTTTTTTTCTTCACTTAAATCACTCCTACTCTCATTTTAGTTTATATTAAAGCTTATTAAATATCAATATAAGGTAGGTAAAATTAATTACCTACCTTATATTAAAAATCAACCTTTTCAGTTTTTTCAATTACTTTTAGATTTATATTTCCCCTTTTTAACTTATTGTTTTCTATAACTTCAATACTTCCTATTCGTTTTTCCTTTAAACAATTAAAATAAGTTTTTTTATTTGCATATAATTTACTTAAGTCCCTTGAATTTATTTCAATTAGTATATTATCAACATCTTTAGTTCTTTCTAAAATTCTATCACAAATTAAACTACTTTCTACAAGTTCTCTAAAAGCTGGATGAAATGGTCCTGCAATTACATTCTTTCCAAGTGTAATACTCTCTGTAGGTTGTAGTCCTATTCTTATAATATTCACATTAGCTTCTTTATATAGTTTATAAAGTTCCTTTGATATATTAACAGCCTCTTCCACTGTATAAGGTTTATACAACCCTTTATTGTACATATCTTCCATCGGAGTTTCCTTTATCACTAAGGAAGGATATATCCTACATATATCTGGTTTCATTTCAATGGATTTTTTTGCTGTTTCTATGTCCTTAATAAAATCATCTCCAGGAAGTCCAGGCATTATTTGGTGACCTAAGGTAAATCCATGGTCTTTTATAAGCTTAGAGGCTAAATATACATCTTCTACGCTGTGCCCTCTCCCTGAAAGTCTTAATACATTATTATTTAAGGATTGTACACCAAGCTCTATTATATCAACCTTATAATCCTTTAAATAATCTAATATGTATTTATTTATAGCATCTGGTCTTGTAGACATTCTTATTTTTTGTATATAACCTTTATCTTTATATTCTCTTGCTACTTCTAGTAATTCTTTTTGTTTTTTTACATCAATAGCTGTAAATGTTCCACCAAAAAACGATATTTCAACTGTTGATTTCTTCCTATCTATAGTTTTTAGGTATTCCTCTACAGTTTCTTTTACCTCTTCGCCAGTTACTTCTTTTTCTAAAGACCTTGCTATTTTATCTTGATTACAAAATACACATTGATGAGGGCAACCTACATGAGATATAAATATAGGTATTATATAATGTCTATTGCTCATTACTTTCCTCCAAAATTTCTAGTGCAGCCTTTGCTGCATCTTGTTCGGATTCTTTTTTGCTATAGCCTTCGCCTCTTCCAAGTTCTCTATCTTCAATCAATACAGAAGTAAAAAACTTTCTCCTATGAGGTGGACCTTCATATTTTAATAATTCATATATAATTGAAACTTCTCCTGATTTTTGTAATTCCTCTTGAAGTTTTGTTTTATAATCCAAAACAATGTCATTATTTATAGCTCTTTTTATTATTTTATCAAAATGACCTAAAATAAAATCTTTCGCGAACTCTAAGCCCTTATCTAAGTATATAGCCGCAATTAATGCCTCTACAGCATCTGCAGTTATTGAAGTTCTTTCCCTACCACCTGTAAGTTCTTCTCCCCTACTTATTCTAATAAAATATCCAAGTTCTAATTTTTTACCTATTTCATAAAGAGAGTTTTCACAAACTATAAGACTTCTTATTTTTGTAAGTTCTCCTTCACTTTTTTCTTTATAATTTAAAAACAAATATTCTGTTATAGACACTTGTAAAATTGCATCTCCTAGAAATTCAAATCTTTCATTATATTCTTGATCCTTATGTTGATTTGCATAAGAACTATGAGTTAACGCAGTTTTTAAAAGCTTTGGTTCATTAAAAGATACGCCTATAACTTCTTCTATTTCTTTAATATTAAACTTCGCCATTTTCTACACCCCTTGAAGTTTATTCTTCAATTTGTTTTTTACTAACAATAATTTGTTTTAAACAAATTCAAGAATAAACCAATTTATTAATAATTTAAAATAAAATCCCGCATTAAAGCGGGATTATACTATTCTTCAATATGATTTTTTAAATATTTAACCACATCTCCAACACTTTTAAAGCCTTCTGCTTCTTCATCTGGGATTTCTGTATCTAATTCATCTTCTAAAGCCATCATAAGTTCAACTAAATCTAATGAATCTGCATTTAAATCATCAACGAAAGAAGAGTCCATTGTTATATCGTCTTCTTTAATACTTAATTTATCCGCAATTATTTCTCTTACTTTTTCAAACAATACAATTCACCTCCTACATATATCATCTAGATAATATTATATATTATTTATCTAGTCAATATGCATCTTTAGAATTTATATATTATTTTTTAATTCTAATTTTATTTTTTCTAAAATTTTATTATCATAAAAGGTTTTAGTTTGTCTTATAGCGTTCTTAAAAGCTTTGCAATCAGAACTACCATGAGCCTTAATACATATTCCATCTACTCCTAAAAATGGCGCTCCACCATATTCCTTATAATCAAATTTCTTTTGTAAATTCTTAAATACAGGTTTTAATAATACAGCACCAATTTTTGTAATAATTCCACTAGATAGAATTTCATCTTTTATCATTTTAAGCAATGTCGAAGCTACACCCTCATACATCTTAAGTAATGTATTTCCTACAAAACCATCACATACTAATACATTTACATCGCCCTTGGAAGTATCTCTAGGCTCTACATTTCCTACAAAATTTAATGAAGTCTCTTCTTTAAGTAATTTATAAACATTCTTAGTTAATTCGTTACCTTTTTCTTCTTCCGATCCTATGTTAACAAGACCAACAGAAGGATTATCATTATCAAGAACTCCTTGATAATATACTTTTCCCATTTTAGCAAATTGGACTAAATAGTTTGGCTTACAATCCACATTAGCTCCAGCATCAACTATCATAAAAGCGCCATTTTTCCCTGGCATAATCGGTGCTAAAGCAGGTCTTTCTACACCTTTTATTCTTCCAACTACTAAAGTACATCCCGCTAAAAAGGCACCTGTACTACCAGCAGAAATTACAGCATCGCAGTCTTTATCTTTTACTAGTTTTAAAGCTTTATAAATACTTGAATCTTTTTTCTTTTTTAAAGCCATAACTGGATGTTCATTTGTAGAAACAACTTCTCTTGCATCTACTATATTAACTAGTCCTTTATCGTATTTATATTTTTCAAGTTCTTCTTGAATTTTTTCCTTAGGTCCTGTTATATAGTATTCTATGCCTTTGTATTCTTCTAAAGCTTTTATAACGCCTTCTACTACCGCTTGTGGAGCATTATCTCCACCCATTCCATCAATAGCTATTTTCATACTTTCCGCCCCTTTATCTTATATATAAAGAAAAGAAAGTCTTAAGACTTTCTTTTTATTCTTCAACTGAAGCAACTACTTCTCTACCTTTATAGAATCCACATTTTTTGCAAACTCTATGAGCTAGTTTCATTTCGTGACACTGTGGACACTCAACTATACCAGGTAAGCTAGCTTTAAAAGTTTGAGATCTTCTTGAACCTCTTTTTGCTCTATATGTTTTTCTAGCTGGATTTCCCATTATTACACCTCCTTATTACCAAACAACTCTTGTAACTTTGCCAGTCTTAAGTCTACATCATTTGTCCCACATTGACAAGAACATTGATTAAGATTTTCACCGCAACTTTGGCAAAGTCCTTTACAGCTATCTGTGCAAAGTTTCTTTATAGGTAAGGTTGAAACTATAATACTTTCAACTATATCAGCAATATTTATATTATTGCTATCTACAAACATAATTTCTTCATTTTGAAGGTCACTATTGTTTGTAAACCTTTCTTCTATATCAATATCTATTGGATAGATAAAGGTCTCTAGGCATCTTGAACAATTTAAATTTAAACTTGTTTTAATGGAAGCTTTTAGAGTAAATATTTCATCAAAAGATGCAATATTTCCAACTACTTTTACAGCCTCATTAGAGTTTATCTTTTCTCCCTCAAAGTTAAGTGGAGTTAAATCATATGTTACATTTATTTCTGTTTCCCTTTTCTTTGATGAAATTAAATCTGAAAATTGTATAATCATATGTATTACTGCTTATTAGAAATTCCAATGGTTTTTAAATTTAATTAAAAGCTTAGAAATTTTGTAAGCTTTTCACTCCTTGCATAAATATTTGCTGAATAAACACAATTTATTATATAAAGTGCATGATTAAAAGTCAAGTAATTTGTTATAATTTACTTAATCTAATAATAATACACTTTAAAATAAAACTTAAAATTAATTTTACTTTTTAATTAATTCTACTGTATCCCTTGCAATAACTAATTCTTCATTTGTAGGTATAACAAAAGCCTTAACCTTACATCCTTCTTTTGAAATCTCTCTAACTTTTCCTCTAACCTTATTTCTTTCTGCATCACATTCAACACCTAAGAATTCAAGACCCTCAAGGATTGATTCTCTTGTTTCTGGTCCATTTTCTCCAACTCCAGCAGTGAATATAATAGCATCTACCCCACCCATTATAGCTGCATAAGAACCTATAGTAGCTCTAACTTTATATTCAAAAATTTCAAGTGCAAGTTTTGCTCTATGAACATTTTCTTTAAATGCCGCGTCCTCTATATCTCTAAAATCTGAACTTATTCCTGAAATTCCAAGAACTCCTGATTTCTTATTTAATAAATCATCTATTTCATCGGCATTTAAACCTTCCTCTTTCATTAAAAAAGGTATTATGGCTGGATCAATATCTCCACATCTTGTTCCCATTGCTACCCCTGCAAGCGGTGTAAATCCCATTGATGTATCAATTGACTCTCCGTTTTTCACAGCACATATACTTGAACCATTTCCTAAATGACAAGTTATTAATTTTAAATCCTTTATATCTTTTCCCATAATTTCTGCTGCTTTTTGTGAAACATATTTATGGGATGTTCCATGGAATCCATATTTTCTTATTCCATGTTTTGTATATAATTCATATGGAATAGCATAAAGATATGCTTCTTCTGGCATTGTGCTATGGAAAGCATTATCAAATACAACTACCATCGGTGTGTTTGGCATAAGTTCTTCACAAGCTTCAATACCTATCATATTTGCTGGATTGTGAAGAGGAGCTAATTTAAAACATTCCTTTATGTAATCTTTAACTTCTTCATTAACTACTACTGAACTTTTAAATTTTTCACCACCGTGAACAATTCTATGCCCTACAGCTAAAATTTCATCCATTGATGAAATAACACCATTTACTTTATCTACTAACGAGTCTAACACTAATTTTATAGCTACTTTATGATCAGCCATTGGTTTTTTAACTATATATTTTTCTCTTCCCTCAACCTTTTGTGTTAAAACCGATCCTTCTATTCCTATTCTCTCAACTAATCCTTGTGCTAACGGTTCTTCATTGCCCATATCAATTAATTGATATTTTAAAGATGAACTACCACAGTTTATAACTAAAATCTTCATTTAATGAATCCTCCTAAAGGGTTTATTATTTTTGACCTTGTGCTTGAACAGCTGTTAAAGCAACAACATTAACTATATCATCTGAGCTACAACCTCTTGATAAATCATTTATTGGTTTAGCAAAACCTTGACACATAGGTCCAATAGCTTCGGCATTTGCAAATCTTTGAACTAGTTTATATCCAATATTACCACTTTGTAAATCAGGGAATACTAAGACATTAGCATTACCAGCCACAGTGCTATTTGGTGCTTTTTGGTTTGCAACACTTTCAACTATTGCAGCATCTAATTGTAATTCTCCATCTATCGCTAAATCAGGTCTTAACCTTTTAGCAATTTCAGTAGCTTCTCTAACTTTATCTACCATTTCACTCTTTGCACTTCCCATTGTTGAAAAAGAAAGCATAGCAACTTTTGGTTCAATATTACAAAGGTTCTTAGCTGTTTCAGCTGTAGCTATAGCTATAGCCGCTAATTGCTCTGCTGTAGGGTTTGGATTAACAGCACAATCAGAGAATAATAACATACCCTCTTCACCATATTTTGATCCTGGTACCATCATTATAAAGAAACTTGAAACAACAGACACTCCAGGTGCTGTTTTAATAATTTGTAAACCTGGTCTCAAAAGATCTCCAGTAGTATGAATAGCTCCTGACACCATTCCATCAGCATCGTTTTCTTTAACCATCATAGTTCCAAAATATAAAGGATCTCTTATAGTTTTTTCTGCTTTTTCTAAAGTCATCCCTTTACTTTTTCTAAGCTCATAAAAACCATTGATATAATCATTTAGTTTTTCTGAAGTATCTGGGTCAACAACCTCTATTCCTTCAAGATTCACGTCTAGTTTCTTAGCCTTTTCGTTAATTTCTTCTTTATTTCCAACTAAAACAGGATAAGCTAATCCTAACTCTTTAATTTTTTGTGCCGCAACTAAAGTTCTTTCTTCAGTACCTTCTGGAAGAACTATTCTTTTTTTATCAGATTTTGCAGCTTTCCATAATTTATTCATAAGTTCCATAATCTTTAACTCCTTTCAAACATATAGGGACTTTATTACTCTTTGTTACATATATTAATATACTCCTAATTACCTGTATCTTTCAACATAAAATTGCCCAAATATTTAATTCTTTATATTCTAAACATTCAGAATATTTTTATTTAATTATAAAAACAAAATCTTTTCCTTTTTTAATTTTATTTTATGTTATACTATTTATATATTTCCTAAAAGGAGTTTATTTATGAATATTACAGGTATAATAACAGAATATAATCCTTTTCATAAAGGACACTTATATCATTTAAATTCTTCTATAAAGTCAACTAATTCTCAAGGTACAATTTGTATTATGAGTGGTAATTTTGTTCAAAGAGGTGTACCTGCTTTAGTTGATAAATGGACTAGAACAAAAATGGCCTTAGAAAATGGTGTTGATTTAGTAATTGAACTACCAACCTTTTATGCCTTATCTTCAGCAGAGTTTTTTGCTAAAGGATCTATTAAAATTTTAGACTCTTTAGGGATTGTTAATAATCTTTTTTTTGGAAGTGAATGTGGCGATATTAATAAACTTTATTTAATTTCTAAAACCTTATTAGAAGAACCTTCTGATTTCAAAGATTCTTTAAAGGAGAACTTAAATCTAGGTCTTACCTATGCAAAAGCAAGGGAAATTGCCTTAATTAAAACTTTAAAAAATTATGAATTAGATGGTATATTAAAAAATTCTAATAATATTTTAGGTATTGAATACATTAAAAACTTAATTAAAATAGACAGTGTTATAAAACCTATAACTTTTAAAAGAGAAGGTTCTAAATATAATGATAAGATTTTAAATAGTGAGTTTTCCTCAGCTACAAGTATAAGGGAACATTTAAAAGGAAATCTTCCTATAGAAGATTTGAAAAAGTATTTGCCTGAAAACACTTATGAAATACTATTAAATTATAGAAATAAAAGTAACTATGTTTTTGAAGACTCTATGTTTAATTATATTAAATATAGGCTTATTTCTAAATCAGTTAATTTTAATAATCTTTTTGAAATCACAGAAGGTTTAGATAATAAATTTTTAAAGGAAATCTATAATAGTAATTCTTATAATGATTTAATTTTAAATATAAAAAGTAAAAGATATACATATACAAAAATTTCAAGACTTCTTACTCAAATCTTTTTAAATTTTGATAAGTATTCTTTTGAAGAATTAAGTAAAGAAGATTATCTTTACGCAAGAGTTCTTGGATTTAATAATGTTGGTCAAAAAATATTAAAGACTATGAAGAACAAATCTTCTATTCCTATAATAACTAAAATCAATAATAAGGATAATAATCCTCTTCTTAATCTAGATATTGAAAGTACAGCCCTATATTCCTTACTTAATAAATCTATAAACCCTAAGGCTGATTATTTAAATTCTCCAATAATAAAAGGTTAATATTAGAAAGTCATAGGCATATAAATACTATATAGGAGGTTAACTTTATGTTTAGTATTTATATTTTATGGCTTTTAATTTTTTTATCTGTGCTATTACTTTTTAAAATTTTAAATTTAAAAAAGAATTATTTAATATGTTTATTTATAACTATTTTTATTTTGTTCTTCATAAATAATTTAGACTTAGCTATGACAGCTGCTGTAGATGGAGTAAAGCTTGTAATAGTGGCTATTTTACCAACTACCTTTCCTTTTAGTGTAATCTGTAATTTATTAATTTGTTATGATGGTATTTCTCTTTATTCTAAAATTTTAGGTCCACTTTTTTGCAAACCATTAGGTCTTTCTAAAAACTGTTCCTTCCCTTTGTCTGCAAGTTTCTTATGTGGTTATCCACTTGGAGCAAAATATTGTTATGATAGCTACAACTTAGGTTATATCAATAGAACTGAATATGAAAAACTTCTTAATATTGCAACTAATGCAGGTCCCATATTTATCTTGGGAGCTATTGCGATAGCCATGTTAAATGATATTAAATTAGGTTATATACTTCTTATAGCAAATTATTTATCGATATTAATAATTGGCTTTTTTACAACAAGAAAATCTTCTAAATCACAATCATTTATAATACAACCTAAAATAAACAACGAGGTTTTTGGTACTAATTTAAAAAATTCTATTGATGATGCTTTATCTACAACATTAAATGTAGGTGCTTTTGTAATTTTATTTTCTGTTATTATTGCTATAATTAAAAATAGCTCGAGTTTTACAACCTTTATTACATTCTTAGAAAACCTAATAAATCTTCCTAACGGACTTTTATATAACCTACTTTTAGGAAGCATAGAGTTTACTAATGGTTGCAAACTAATTTCTACATCAAATTTATCAATTCATTTAAAGCTTAGTTTAATAAGTTTTATTTTATCATTTTCCAGTCTATCTGTTATAGGTCAGGTAACTTCCATAATCAGCAAAAGTAACCCTAATATGAAAAAATATATTTTATATAAATTCATACAAGGGCTAATAAGTTTTTTTATAACTTTTATATGTAGTAATTTATTATTAAAATCCTATACTGTATCTACTAAACCTATAGGTAACTTTTTAAATTTAAACATAATATATAAGCTAATTTTCCAAATATCTATATTTATGATTATATTATTATTATTGCAAATAGTATATTGCACATATAAGAAATTACATTCCTCTAAGTTCTGATATGTTTTCTTTTATTCTGCTTCCAGTTTCTGACATATTTTTATCTAATTCTTTAGCTACAACTTCAAAGGATTTTTGCATACTTTGAATTAGAAAATCTCTTTTTTCTTGAATTTCTCTATCAAGTTCTGCTAATATTTCTGTAGAGTATTCTCTAGAACCTAATCTAATTGCCTTAGAATCTCTTTGAGCTAAGGCAATTATTTCATCTGCCCTGACCTTTGCTTCTTTTACTACTTCATGATTTTCTACATTTCTTTTCATTATTTCAAGAGTATCTTTTTTCACATTATCATATTCCTTTTGAGCATCTTTAAGAATTCTATCCTTTTCACTCATAACCCATTGTGCCTTTTTCAATTGATCTGGTAAACTATTTACTATTTGGTCTATTACCTCTAAAAATTCCTTTTTATCGATAATACTTTTACCTGTAATAGGAACTTTTGGTGAAGCTTCAATTAGATCTTCTAAATATTCTAAAAGATCTATTATGTTATCTTCTATTTTCTCCATACCTCTTCCCCCTAGATTATCTATTTAAACTTATTTTTTATTTCCTCAATTAATTCTATAGGTACAAGTCCTTCTATATTTCCGCCAAATTTAACTACCTGTTTTACAGCTGATGAGCTAACATAAGAATAAGCTGAAGATGTCATCATAAATACAGTTTCGATGTTAGAATCTAATTTTGAATTCATAAGAGCCATTTGGAATTCATATTCAAAATCTGATACTGTTCTTAATCCCTTTAATATAACTTTTGAATTTTTCATTCTTGCAAAGTCAACTAACAACCCTTCAAAACTTATTACTTCAACGTTCTTTATATCTCTAGTTACCTTTTTTATTAAATTTACTCTTTCTTCAATAGAAAATAAAGACTTCTTATCTACATTTATGAGTACTGCAACTATTAATTTTTCATATATTTTAGCTGCTCTTGTAATTATATCTAAATGTCCATTTGTTATTGGATCAAAGCTCCCTGGATATATTGCTATATTTATATATTTCACCTACTTAATTACTATTCATATTTATAAAAACATACTGTAGTATTGCCATATCTTTTGCTTTTAGTTAATTTTATCTTTTTATATCCTTCATAAATTTCTTCAATAGAATCAATTTTCGTAACTATAATTCCTTCTTGACTAAGTATTTTATTTTCATTAATTACTTTTATAGCCTCAGGAATCATTTCTTTGCAATATGGTGGATCTATAAAAATAATATCAAATACTAAATCTTTTGTATTTAATAAATTTAATGCTTCATAGGCATCCATATTTAAAGCTATGCATTCTTTTTCTAACTTTAAATTTACTATATTCTCTTTAAGTAAAGGATATGTTGTGTTACTTTTATCTATCAAATAGACTTCTTTAGCTCCCCTACTTGCGGCTTCAAGCCCAAGACTTCCTGTCCCTGCAAATAAATCTAAGGCTACGGCATCAACAATATATCCTTGAATCATGCTAAACATAGATTCTTTAACCCTATCTAAAGTAGGCCTTGTTTCTAATGTAGCTGGAGATAATAATTTTCGCCCTTTTGCTTTACCTGCTATTATTCTCATTTGCTTTCCTCCTAAGTATTGTCATTAATAATTTTAACATATTAAATCTTTATATACAATTTTTTTAGTTAAAACAAATATATCGACTCCATCTATCAATTGACTTTGATGTATTACTGCAAAGTTCTACATCTTTTTTATCTTCTGAATTTATAAGTTCTGCAGCCTCTTTTCTTGCACACTTTAAAATATCTATATCTTCATAAATGTCTGCTAATATCAACCCTAAATCTCCACTTTGCCTTAACCCAAACATTTCTCCAGCTCCTCTTATTTTAAGGTCCTGTTCTGAAATATAAAAGCCATCAGTAGACTCTATCATTATTTCCATCCGCTTCTTGGTTTTTTCACTTTTAGCATTACCAATTAGTATGCAGTAAGATTCATATATCCCTCTTCCAACTCTACCTCTTAATTGGTGAAGTTGTGCTAACCCAAATCTTTCAGAGTTCTCTATAATCATTAATGAAGCATTTGGTACATTTACTCCAACTTCTATTACTGTTGTTGAAATTATAACTTTTGTTTTATTATCTTTAAACCTATTTATTACTTCTTCTTTCTCCTTAGATTTCATTTTCCCATGAAGAATTTCAACTTCTACATCTTTAAAAACTTTATTTTTCAATTCTTCATATAGTATCTCCACAGAATTAAGTTTCATCTTTTCATTTTCTTCAATCAAAGGGCAAACTACGTACACCTGTCTGCCTTTATTTATTTCCTCTAAAGCAAAATTATAAACAAGATGTTTGTCTTCTTCCTTATAAAATTTAGTTTCAATTTTTTTTCTTCCAGGTGGAAGTTTGTCAATTGAAGATACATCTAAATCTGAGTACATACATAGAGCTAAAGTTCTAGGAATAGGTGTAGCTGTCATTACAAGAACGTCAGGTCTTCTTCCTTTATTTATAAGTTTATTTCTTTGCTCTACTCCAAATCTATGTTGCTCATCTGTAATAGCAATACCTAAATTAATAAAATTAACATCTTCCTGTATTAAAGCATGAGTTCCAATGACTATTATATTATCGCCCTTAGCAATTCTTTCTTTAATTCTTATCTTTTCTTTATTTGAAGTACTACCTGTTAAAAGTTCCACTTCTATATTAAATATTTCAAGAATCTTCTTCGTTTCTTCATAATGCTGATTTGCTAAAATTTCTGTTGGCACCATTAAAGTAGCTTGGTATCCATTTTTTATAACATTAAACATAGCTATTATAGCTATTATTGTCTTTCCACTCCCTACATCGCCTTGAACTAATCTATTCATAGGATAATCATATTTTTGATCTCTTAATATTTCTCTCATAACCTTATTTTGGGCTTCTGTTAAATCAAATGGAAGAGATTCCTTTAAGTCTGTTAAATCTTTATGCCAATAAAAAGATATTCCTTCTTTTTTTCTTAACTTATCTTTTAATATTAATAGTTTCATAGAATAAGTAAAAAGTTCTTGAAACTTTAATCTATCTATTGATTTATCTAGAAATCCCTTTTCTTTTGGAAAATGAATTTCTCTTATTGCTGTATCTAAATCTAAAAGATTATATTTTTTTATTATATCTTTTGGTAGTATTTCTTCTATATAAATATTATCTAAAACTTGATTTATAAGTTTTGGAATTATTTTATCTGACATATCAACTTTTAAAGGGTATTTAGGAATTATTTCACTTTCCTTAGCATCTTTGCAACCTACTATAGGATTTATAACCTCTAATATCTTACCTACTTTTTTAAATTTTCCAACAAGATCATAATTTTCATTAATTCTAAAAGTATTTCTTATATACCTTTGATTAAACCATTTTCCCAAAACTATATTTCCCTTATAATCAAATTTTATAGTAGATAAAATTTTACCTGTCTTTGTTTTAATATCTCTATCATAACCTATTACTCTACAAGATAATATTTGTTTTTCTTCTTCACATATCTCATTGAATTCCGAATTTCCTTTTAAATATTCATAATCTCTTGGAAAATATAAAAGCAAGTCATAAACTGTAAATATTCCACATCTATTAAGTTTTTCCGTCAGTTTCGGACCTACCCCTTTAAGAGAAGATATTTCCATCGATATATTCATTTTTTCACCTCAATATTAATTTAATAAATATTAAAGCACAAGTCTACTATTTTGTAAATAAAATAGTAACCTTGTGCTTGTTGTTTTATTCTACTGACATTAAGAAGTAATAAAGAGGTTGAGCTCCCCTATAACATTGAACATCTAAATCTTCATATTTATCTTCTATTTTAGATGTAAATTTTTCGGCCTCTTCTTCTGATACATCTGCACCATAGAATAAGGTTATTAGTTCACTATCTTCATCTATCATTTCATCAAGAACTTCTTCTGAAACATCACAGTAAGATGTTCCAACCTTCTTTATCTTACCTTCAATTAATCCCAGGATATTTCCTTCTTTTATTTTAATACTATCCATTTCAGTATCTCTTACTGCATAAGTTATAGAACCTGTTTTAACCATTCCCTTAGCTTCATTTAAACTTTCAAAATTCTCTTCTACTGAAACTTCTGGGTTAAACATTGTTATACATGTTATTCCTTGTGGAATTGTTGTAGTTTCAATTACCCTAATATCTTTATCTGAAATTTCTGCTGCTTGGTTTGCTGACATTATTATGTTTTTATTATTAGGAAGAACAAATATATGTTCAGCTTTTAATTTAGAAATACAATCTAATATGTCTTGTGTTGATGGATTCATTGTTTGACCACCTTCAATTACATAGTCTACTCCTAAATCTTTAAATATATTGGTAATTCCTTCTCCCATTGCTACAGATATAAAAGCATATTTTTTAATTTCCTCTTCAATCTCGGTTTCTTCTGCAAGGGTAATAGAATTATCAACATTAGCTTCTTTATATTCTTCTCTACTTAGAAGAACTTCTCTATGTTCTTCTCTCATATTATCAATTTTAATTTTTGATAATTCTCCAAGTTTTACAGCCTTAGCTAAAACTTCTCCCGGATCATTTGTATGAATATGAACCTTTATTACATCTTCATATCCAACAACTATTTGAGAATCTCCCATAGGTGTTATTTCATCTCTAAATTTATTTGCCTTATTTGCATCTGCTAAGATAATAAATTCTGTACAATACCCAAACTTAATATCAATTTCTTCAGTCCCTTGAGCTCCTTGAGCTTTTGCAACAGCAGGCTTTATATCTTTAATTTCAGCTTTAATTTCATCCTTTAAAGCTTCATACATTCCCTTTAAAATAATATATAGTCCCATACCACCTGAATCTACAACTTTGGCCTTTTTTAATGCTGGTAATAATTCTGGTGTTTTATCAAGCATTATTTTTGATTCATTAACTATATCTTCTAATAAATCTAAAAGGTTTTTTGAATCTGAATTAATAGCACCATCAGCTGCTGCTCTAACAACAGATAGTATAGTACCCTCTGTTGGTCTCATAACAGCTTTATAAGCTGAATTACTACCTTCTTTTAAAGCTATTGCAAATCCAACTGTATCTATCTCTTCTTTCCCTTCTAGGCCCTTTGAAATACCTCTTAGTATTTGAGATAATATAACTCCCGAATTACCTCTAGCACCCATTAAAGCACCTTTAGCTAACTTTTTAGAAGTTTCTCCTATAGATGATGAATTTAATCCTTCTATTTCTTTAACTGCTGCTTTAAAAGTTGCTGACATATTAGTACCTGTATCTCCATCTGGAACAGGAAAGACATTTAGTGAATTTACATATTCACTTTCTTCTAGTAATCTATTACTACCATTAACAACCATATTATAAAAGTCATGGCCATTTATTTTCTGATACTTCATCCTTTTACCTCCTAGACTCTTACCGCTTGAACATTTACTGTAACAGATGATACCTTTAATCCAGTAAAGTTTTCAACGCTATAACGTACCTTTTGAATTATATTATCTGCTATAACAGAAATCTTTGTTCCATATTCCACCATAATATATAATTCTATTAATAATTTATCTTCATTAAATTTTAATTTTACACCTTTACTTAAGTTTTCGATTCTCATTAATTCCCATAAGCCTTCAGTTGCATTCTTGGATACCATACCAACTACTCCATAGCATTCCATTGTTGAAAGTCCAACAATCTTTGCAAGTACCTCTTCTGAATATTGAATATGTCCAAGTTCCTTTGAATATCCTACCATATAGAATCCTCCTTATAAATTTCCTTATAATATATTTTATATTAATTATCTTCAATATTCAAGTGAATATTATATACCTATTATATGATAAGATAGGTTCAAATAGCTATAATTTATATATTAAAAAGTTTTTTAAGTTTTTCAGTCTTTTCTATTGCATTTATTATGGTACCTATGCTACAATTTAATCTGTCCTATTGAAGAGAAATTATCTTCAAAAACAAGGAGGTGTTTTCAAGTGGCAAGAAGATGCGAATTATGTAACAAAGGGGTAGTAGCTGGAACACAATACTCCCACTCACATCGTCAATCAAAGAGAACTTGGGCTCCTAACATAAAGAAAGTAAAGGCTTTAGTTAACGGAACTCCAAAGAAAGTTCATGTTTGTACAAGATGTCTTAGATCTGGTAAGGTTGAAAGAGCAATATAGTTCAAATAAAAAAAATGCACTGCACTAGCAATGCATTTTTTTTACGCCCAAATTTATGTATCTTTTTTCTTTCTTCTAAAAAATCTTATTACATTTGATATACACTTAGGCAACTTTATAGCTACTATTCTCA
>JARIDB010000031.1 GCA_029257045.1 Clostridium sp. | reverse complement strand
TTATTTATTTATTTATTTATTTATTTATTTATTTATTTATTTATATTCTTTTAGTTCTTCTTCACTTAAAATATCTATGTTATCAACATAATAAGGATAATCTTTTAAAATTGTTTCAGTAGTAATTTCTAATTTACTTTTATCTTCTTTTGAATTAACTACATATATATATTCTTTTTCTTCTTGTCTTAGTAAGAATTTATCTTCTCCAATTCTTAATAATCCAGTGTTTTTTGAATCCTTATATTCTTCTAAGTTTTTATAAATAGTTGGTTTCTTAATATATGGTAATCCACCTTTTGGACAGAACATATGACAGTTACCACATTCATTACATAGATTTTCAATGTGAGCTATTTGATAATTCGCAGAAAGTCCTTCAACAGCAACTCTCATATTAGCTCTATTTGGGCATACATCAACACAAATTCCACAGCTCTTTAAGCAATCAAAGGTTTCTAATTTATCTTCTAGAACTTTGCCATTACCTTTATTTTTGTAATTAGAATCAGTCTTTGATTTATCTGCTAATTCATTTAAAGCTTCAAGATTTAACTTTTTAGGTGCATGTCCTGCTTTTTTCATTTCATTTAATACAGCATTATTATTTGCATACCCTTTTGGTTGTAAATATAATGTTGCTATAGTAATAGGTGAAATTCCAGTATTAAATACATCTAATACATTATTTTTGTCTATTCCACCTGATATAGACATGTGTATATCCTTAAATTCACTAGCAATTTTTTTAGCAACATTTATTGCTATTGGATAAAGTGGCTTTCCAGACATATACATAGCTTCTCCTGGCATAATATTTCTATTATTAACTACAGGTAATGTATTAGTTAACTTAACTCCAAATGTTACATCATTTTCTTTAGCTATATCTAATAATTTAGATATTATTTCTTTAGCCATATCAAATTGTAAGTCGTGATCAAAATCTTCTCTCTTAAGTTCTATATCAGTGTAACCTAAGTTATCTAATATTTCTCTTATAGCATCATATCCTAACAATGTAGAATTACATTTTAATAATGTGTTTATCTTTTTATTTTTTATTAAATGAGATGCTATTTCTAAAATCTCACTTGCTTTACATCCATGCATAGTAGAAAGTGTAATTATATTTGTAATTTTGGAAGAAATTTTTTCTATGTCTTCTATTTTAAATTTCTTGAATTTATTTATGTTTTTCTTTAATACTTCTATACATTCTTTAAATATTTCAGTATCTTTTGCTTCTTTAAGATCATCAATAAAACTTGAAATTTTCTTAGATTGAATTCCCTCAAGATTATATCCTACACTTATATTAAGTATAAAATCCTTTACATCTGATAATCCAAGTTCAATACCCATAACCTGTAATAATATTGAAGCTTTAATGTATTCTTTTTTAGCTTCTTCAACTGTTAATTCTGTAGACCATTCTACATTGTATCCTACATTTTTAGCATCTATACATGGTCTTTCTATCATTGAATGCATTTCTTTTCCATCTACTACTTGAACAGTCTTAGGTTCAAAATATCTACAACCTGTTAGGTAACCTGCTAAAAAGTTTTGAGTTAATTGTGTATGTGGACCCGCTGCTGGACCTACTGGAAATCTTAAGTATTCGTTGCAGAAATCCATTTCTATGCTATTATCAATATCTTTATAATAGTCTTTCTCTTCTATTCCAAATATTTTCCCTTTTGTATAATGATCTTCAAGTGTTAGATTAAGAATCTTTTCAAAAGACATTATTTTCATTACATTACTCATTTTTTTCCACCTTTCATCAAACAAAATTTATATTACTATAAATTTTCACCATATAATCTATAAATAAAATTTATTTTAAATTAATTAAAAACTATTACATTTTATCCCACAATTTTTGTGCTATTTCTCTTGATTTACTAAATATCTTTTCTTCATCAATATTAATTAGTTCTCTATCCTTCATAACAACTTTACCATTTATTATAGTTGTTATTACAGCTCTTCCTGTGAAGCCAAATAACATATGTCCATATAAATTATCTGCCCTCATTGGTGTTAACGGATTATAATCTAATATAATTACATCACCATAAGCACCTTCTTTTAAAATACCTAATTCCTTATTAAAGTATTTATCAGCAATCTTTTTATTATTTTCAAATAGTAAAGTAAAGGTTTCATTAAATGCTACACTTGGATTGCATCTTTGATGTCTTTGAATTATAGGGAATACCTTCATAGATTCAAACATATCACTTGTATATCCATCAGTTCCCATACCAACTGTAATTCCTTTATCTAACATTTCTAGTACAGGTGAACATCCTACAGCATTTCCCATATTAGATTCTGGATTATTTACTACAGATGTATTAGTAGATTTTAATATATCCATTTCTCTATTGTTAATATGAATAGAATGTATAGCTAATGTTTTCTCTCCTAATATATTATAATCATATAATCTTTCTACAACTCTTTTTCCTGAATTCTTTAAAGAATGTTGCAAATCAGCCATTCCTTCTGCTGTATGAACATGAAAACCTCCATTTAAAGCTTTAACTTCACTTGCACATTTTTCTAAAGTTTCGTTACTTAAAGTAAAGGATGCATGTAATCCAAACAATCCTTTTACTAGGTCACTTTCATCTTTTTTAGCATATTTCATGAAGTTTACGTTTTCATTTATTCCTTCATTTGTTATTTCTAATCCATCTCTATCTGAAACTTCATAGCATAGGCTTGATCTTATTCCAATTTCCTTTGCTACATCTGCTATTGTGAATAAACTATCTGTAATAGCAAATGGACTTGCATGATGATCAAAAACTGTAGTTACACCATTTTTAATACAGTCTATTAACGTTGTATAGGCACTATATTTTGTACTTTCAAGAGTTAATCTCTTGTCCATCTTCCACCAAAGTCTTTCTAAAATTTCACCAAAATCCTTTGAAGGAGCCTCTTTATTATCCATACCTCTTGCAAATGCGCTATAGATATGATGATGAGTGTTAATAATCCCTGGCATAATAACCTTGCCTTTTGCATCAATAAAATCATAGTTCTTATATTTATTCTTTAATTCATCGAAATTCCCAACTTCTACTATTAAATTATCTTTTATTACTACTGCTCCATTGTCAATTATTGGGTTATTATTATCCTGGGTTATAACTCTACCATTACCAATTAAAATCATTTTATTATCCCTCCAGTAAACATAATTTCAATATTATATAAAGCATTTACCGTGCCAAAAGTTAAAAAACTCATATTTTTTATCTTTTTACACACTTTAAAGTTTTTTATCTCTATTAATTTATTTTAATAAGGTTTTTTTTAATAAAAGTGCATATTAATATTTAAATTTTATCATATTAATAATTTCTATTATCATTTTAATAATTAATAGCTTTTTTATTTATTTATTTTTAAAAAATATTCATATTAATTAACCTTTTTACTTGATAGAAGGTTTTTTATCATTTTAATACTCCTTTATCATATTTATTATGTTTATGTTAATATATCTTTCATTACCAGATCCTTATGTAAATATATCCTATTTATATTATATTTATGGTAACTTGTGAAATTGAAGTATTTCTAAATGTATTGTATGGTATGGTTGTCCATATGTGATGGAACTATTATATATGAGGTGATATTTTGAACAATGAATTAAAACTACAAATGTATCAGGAAAGACTAGCTTTATTAAAGTCTAGAAACAAAGACAATAGAGGTGTCGTTAGAAAATTAAAAAGAAAAATAAGAAATTTAAATTCTTAATTATTAAAAATATCGGGTATAAGTATTTTCATTATACTTATATCCGATATTTTTATCATTTTAAATTAATTTAACTTTTTCTATATAAAGTTGCAAGACCTATACCTAGTTTTTTAGCTGCTTTAGATTTTCCTTTAGTATCACGTCCGTATTTTTCTAAAGCATAATTAATATATTTTTTCTCTAATTCCTCTAATGTTATTACTTCATCTTTTACTATATCCTTTATTTGAATATCCTTTTCTATAGAATTAAATTCTTTAATATAATCTGGTAATAAATCAATAGTAATTTCATTATCTTCATCTAGTAAATTTATCATAAACTCCACCGAGTTTTGTAGTTCTCTTATATTACCTTTCCAAATATACTTTTCTAATTCAGTTATAACATCTTCTTTAATTTTTATCTCCTTTAAATTATATTCTCTACAATAATTGTTTATAAAAGATAAAAGCAAAGGTTTTATATCTTCTTTTCTCTCCTTAAGATCAGGTATTTCTATAGGTATTACATTTATTCTGTAGTATAAATCTTCCCTAAAAAGGTTTTCTTTTATAAGGTTATGAATATTCTTATTAGTAGCAGCTATAACTCTTATATCTAAATCTATCATTTCATTAGAACCAATTTTAGATATTTTTCTTTCTTGTAGCACCCTAAGAATTTTAACTTGAAGAGGTAATGGCATATCTCCTATTTCATCTAAAAATATAATTCCCTCATTAGCTAGTTCAAATTTTCCTATTCTACCACTGATACTTGCTCCGCTAAAAGCACCTTTAACATAACCGAATAATTCACTTTCTAGTAAAGACTCTGGAATTGCAGCACAATTTATAGCAATAAAAGGTTTATCTCTTCTATTTCCATCTTCATGAATTGCTCTAGCAACAACTTCTTTTCCTGTTCCACTATCTCCTGTTATAAGTACAGAGGAATTTGAATTAGATATCTTTTTTATTTTATTCTTAATATCTACTATAGCTTCTGATTCACCTATTATTGAATCAATAACATGATTCTTTTTATTTTTTATTTCTTTAATATTATTAACAACAATTAATTCTTTATAATTATAAGAACTTTCATCAATTTCTAATGAGTTTCCTCTAATTTCATAATCTTTTTCATACAAACTAAGAATAATTTTATTATTATTTTCTTTATAATACTTTATTTTAATATCATTTATACTATTAATCTTTATTTTTAAAGCTTCTTTTATATAGTCATTAACATATATTACATCATTGCTAGAATTTAAAATTATAATACCATCACTAATTACTCTAGCCATGTTCTCGATAAATTTTTCTCCCATTTTATCACCTATGCCTCATCTTATTTCTTTTAAATCCTTACACTTATATATTACCACTAATTACTTTATCATACAAATTATAAGATATACCCTCTATACTTTTAAATATTAAAAATAATAAAAGATAAGCTAAATAAGGTTAAACTTATTTAGCTTATCTTTTATAATATTAAAAATTTATTCTATATCCTTTAAAGTTTCTAAATACATTTTAGGCAATAAAGCATAAATTGATGTTGCTTTTATAATTTGGCTTTTCCAAGTTCTTTCATTAGGTGAATGTGCTTGTTCTTCACTTCCTGGACCAAAACCTATGCAAGGAATTCCATGTCTCCCCATTATTGATACCCCATTAGTTGAAAATGTCCATTTATCAATAATAGGTTCTGATTTAAAAAGATACTTGTAAGCATTTATTGCAGATTTGCATCCTGTACTATTCTCTTCTACAGACCACGATGGAAAATAAGCCTCTGTTTCATATTTAAGACCTGTATAAGAAGGCTTTGAGTAATTATATATTTCAACTTTTGCATTAACATTCTTTACAGAGTTAAGATTTTTAATTTCTTCTATAGCATTTTCATAACTCTCTCCTTCTGTTAATCTCCTATCTATTGAAATACTACAACTATCTGCTATAGCGCATCTTGATGGTGATGAAAAGAAAATTTCTGATACAGTTAAAGAACCTTTACCTAAAAAATCATCATTTTTAAGAAAATTTGCAAGATCTTTTAATTCATTAAGGATTGGTGCCATTTTAAATATAGCATTTTCTCCTCTTTCGGGAGCAGATCCATGGCAACTAATCCCACTAGTGGTAACCTTAATTTCCATTCTCCCTTTTTGCCCTCTATATATATTACAAGAAGTTGGCTCTGTAATTACCACAAGCTCTGGGATAATTTTATCTTCATTAATAATATACTGCCAACATAGTCCATCACAATCTTCTTCTTGTACTGTACATGACACTAGTAATGTATAATCATCTTCAAGTTTTAATTCTTTTATAACTTTTCCCGCATAAATCATAGCGACAATTCCGCCACCTTGATCACTTGTTCCTCTTCCTATTATTACTTCTTCATCTTCATATCCATCATAAGGATTGTAATTCCAAATGCTAGGATCACCAACTCCAACAGTATCTACATGACCATCAAGGGCAATTAGATGCTTACCACACCCTATATATCCTAATAAATTTCCCATAGGATCAATTTCAATTTTATCAAAGCCAATTTTTATCATTTCTTCTTTTATTCTGTTTATTTTTTCATATTCCTTTGAACTTTCGCTAGGAATTGATATTATATCCTTTAAAAATGCACTCATATCTTCTTTATATTTTTCTGCACATTTTAGAATATCTTCTCCTAATAAATTACTATTCATACCATTCCTCCATTCCATAATAGGATATAAATACTAAGCACACTATTTATATAACAAAAATGGTGCCAACTTTATAATAAAAAATTCCAACTTTTTATTAATCCTATTAAAAGCTACTAATCATAGGATTATACAATAAAAATAAACTTGCAAATATTCTTTAAGAAATTTATTAAAATTTTACAAAGCTGTATTTATAATAATAATTATCATTTTACAGCTATATTCTTATTATTTAATCATTTCTTTGTATTCATCATAATTATCTATATCCTTTAAAAAAATTTCTTTTTCTACTTCAAAGAATATAACATTATCCTTATGTTTTTTTATAATATACCTTCCTCCAATATCTCCTTCTAACCCAAGCAGATCTAATCTAAATTTTCCTGGAAAAATTACTGGGTTTCCTTTTCTATTTTCAAAAATAGGTACTATTATTTTATCTTTATTTTCTTTAAATGCATTAATCAAATTATTTATAGTTATAAAATCAATAAAGGGTTGATCTCCGCAAAAGAACATAAAATCTTCATTTTCTTTAATTTTTTTAACCCCTGCTTTTATACCTTCACTTTGACCTTTTATTGCATTTTCATTTTTTATTACTTTAACTTCTAGTTTATAAGCTATATTTTTAATTTCTTCGTTGTTTGTTACTATATATACTTTTTCTATTTCACTTTTTTTAACTTCTTTAATTACCTTTTCTATTATAGTTTCTTCCTTTATTTTCATAAGAAGCTTATTTTGACCCATTCTTCTACTAAACCCAGATGCTAGGATAATACCATTCATCTATAATTTTGCAAATAATCTTTCTACAGATTTTTGCGCTTCAAAAATAATCTTTTCTTCATCTATAGTTGTTAATTTACCATCTTTAACAACTACCTTTCCATTTATTATAGTATAATCCACAGGAGCTTTAATACCAACAGTTCCCAAAATGCATTTAGGATCATTCATCGCTCCTACGAATTCTAATCTATTTGAATTGATCATAAATAAATCGGCTGCTTTTCCTACTGATAATTCCCCAATATCACTTCTTCCTAGAACTCTCGCACTACCTTTAGTTGCAAGCTTTAATATATCATACCCTGTAGGTGCATCATTACTATATTTTAATCTATGAAGTAAGTAACCAACTCTAAGTTCTTCCAAAAGATTTGAACCATCATTACTAGCACTTCCATCTACAGCAAGGCCTACTGGTATATCTAATTTCATCATTTCTGGTATTCTTGCAATTCCAGAAGAGAGTTTCATATTTGATATTGGACAATGAGCTACTCCTGTTTGATTCTTTGCTAACACTTTTAACTCATCATCATTAAAGTGTATTCCGTGAGCATACCAAACATCTGGCCCTATCCATCCTAAAGTATCCATATATTCTAAAGGTCTTTTATTAAAGTGCTTCATTGTATATTTTTCTTCATCTATAGTTTCTGCTAAATGAGTATGAAGCCTTACGTTATACTGCCTTGCTAAAATTGCAGATTCCTTCATAATCTCTGCTGTAACATTAAAAGGTGCACAAGGAGCTAATGCCACTTGTCTCATTGAAAATTCTTTTGGATCATGATAAGTTTTTATAATTCTTTCTGAATCATATAAGATTTTATCCATACTTTGAACTACAGAATCAGGAGGCAATCCTCCATCTTTTTTGCTTAAATTCATACTTCCTCTTGAAGCATGGAATCTCATTCCAAGTTCCTTTGCAGAATTAAATTGTTCATCTATTAAAGTTTCTTCTGCTGCTGTTGGAAATAAATAATGATGATCAAAGCAAGTTGTACAACCATACTTAATTAACTCTCCCATTCCAACTAAAGAACTATATCTTATAGAATCTTGAACTACACCCTTCCAAATTTCATAAAGAGTTGTTAACCATTCAAACAATTCCATATTTTGAACTTGTGGTAAGTTCCTAGTAAATGTTTGAAATAAATGATGATGACTATTAATAAGTCCTGGGTATACATACATATTACTTGCGTCTATAACTTCATCAGCTTCTTTTATATCATTACCTATATATTTAATAACTCCATCTTCAATAAACATATTTATATTTTCAAGTAAATTATCTTTTTCATCTAAGGTAACCAAAGCTTTAATATTTTTTATAAACAAAGTTTTCATAAACTACCTCCGAGTTTTTATTTTAAAGATTTTTTTGTTGCATTAAAGATTTTTTGGTATCCGGTACAACGACATAAATGTCCTGAAATCTCTCTTTTTATTTCTTCGTCAGTAAATTCCTTATTACTTTGAGTTAATGCCGTAGTAGTTAAAATTAATCCAGGAGTGCAGAAACCACATTGAACAGCACCCTCTTCAATAAAGGCTTTTTGAACTTTTGATAATTTTCCCTCTACTTCAACGCCTTCTATAGTTAATATTTCTTTTCCATTAGCCCATAAAGCCATATAGATACAAGAATCTACTGGAACTCCATCAACTAAAACTGTGCAAGCTCCACATTCTCCTACAGAACAACCTTTTTTTATTCCTGTTAGGTGAAGTCTTTCCCTTAGTAAATCAGATAAGCTTTCTCTTATATCAACTTCAATGTTATATTCTTTTCCATTTACTTTAAAGTTTATTTTTTTAACTAAATTTTTACCCATTAATTTCTCCTCCTAGTTCTTTTACAGTAGCTATAATAGCTCTTTTTGATAGCTCTTTTATTAAATGAACTCTAAAGTCTCTTGAGCCTCTCCAAGAATTTCTAGGTTTTGCATCTTCCATTGTCTTTTCTGCTATCTTTTCTATATTTTCTAAAGTTATATCTAGTCCTTTTGCAAACTTTTCAGCTTCTATACATCTAATTGGAGTAGGTGCTGCTACACCAAGGGATATTCTTAAATCTTCAAATTTTCCATTTTTAATATTAGTTAAAACAGATACTCCAAGCATTGCAATATCCATAGCTTTTCTATTACTAAATTTTATATAATTCCCCTTAAAGCCTTCGTAGTCCTTTTTCTCTATTATTATTTTTGTTAAAAGCTCATTATTTTTTATAGAAACTTTTCCAGGTCCTAAATAAAATTCTTTTATATCTACAATCCTTTTTTCGTCTTTACTTTCTAATTGTAGCTTTGCATTAAGACTAAATAAAGTAGTAGCACTATCTGCTGAAACTGCTCCATTACATACATTTCCTCCAATTGTTGCTACGTTCCTTATTTGTGGACCTCCCATAGATACAGCTGCATCACTTAATACTTTTATTTTCTCATTTATTATTTCACTTCTAAATATATCAGTAAATGTTGCCATAGATCCTATAATTATTTCTTCTTTTTCATTTATTTCTATTTTACTTAAAACTTCAATATCTCTAATACTTAAAAGCTCTACATCTTTCATATTCCCATGATGGAACTTTATTAATACATCTGTTCCACCAGCAATTATTTTAACATCTTTGCTATTTAAAACATTTAATGCTTCTTCTATAGTCTTTGGTTCATAAATATTATTAAAATCAAACATATTTAATCCTCCTTATATTAACCCAACTTCTTTAAATTTTTCAAAAACCCTTTGTGGATTCATTGGTATTTTATTAAAATCAACTCCGGTTGCATCTAAAATTGCATTTCTTATAGCAGGTGCTGGTGAAATTGTAGTGTTTTCTCCTAGAGATTTTTGTCCATAACCTGCTGCTGGTTCAAATTTTTCTACAAATGCTGAACCTATAGTCGGAGTATCCATAATAGTTTGTAGCTTATAATCTAATAAATTATCATTTAATTGCTTTCCTGTTCTTTCATCAAAAAGCATTTGCTCACTTAAAGCATATCCCAATGCCATACTTACCCCACCATCAACTTGTCCTTCTGCTAACTTATGATTTAATATAACCCCTGAGTCATGAACATTATATATTTCTAAAACTTCAACTGAACCTGTTTTAATGTCTACTTCTACCTCTACAAAAGTTACCCCATAAGCTATAGCGTTTCTTCTTACATTAGCTGATGTATCACTAGTTATTGGAGCCGATTTAATTCTATGGTAGTAAGATTCCATAGCAATTTCCTCCATAGAACAAATCACTCTACCAAGCACCTTTTCTACAACGTTACAATTAACAAGGTCCATATCTTCTTTCTCTAATCCTGATTTATCTCTTGCAAACTCTAAAACCTTATCTCTAATTTCTAAAGATGCTTTTTTAACTGCAGCACCTGTAACAAAACTTTGTCTTGAAGCATATGAGCCTGGATCGAAAGGACTTATATCTGTATCTTGAGTACTTATAACATGAACCATATCAAAAGGAAGTCCTAAGGTTTCTGCAACCATTTGGCCAAATACAGTATCACTACCTTGTCCTATTTCAGTAGCACCAATTTGAAGTTGTACAGAAGCATCTTGATTCATTACTATTCTAGCTCCAGCTGATTCTAATGCTACAGGATGAGTTCCACTGAAATAACTAAATATAGCCATTCCTACGCCTCTTCTTGTGTCTCCTTTTTGATCTTTATATAACTTTTTCTTTTCATCCCATTTTATTAGTTCTTTACCCTTTTCTATACATTCAGGTAGTACAAATGATCTAGCTATATTTTTACTTACAGGTTCTACATAACCTTCTTTAATTAAGTTTTTAAGTCTAAATTCAATAGGATCTATATTCATTTTCCTTGCTATATCTTCTATATGACTTTCTAAAGCAAAAAACATTTGTGGTGCCCCATATCCTCTCATAGCACCTGCTACTGGAAGATTTGTATATACAGTTTTAGGGTTATACTTTATAGAGTTAAAATCATATAAAGGTCTAAATTTACTTCCTGCACTCATAGTTACTGAATGCCCATGAGATGCATAAGCTCCATTATTTACTAAATTTTCTATATTAGTTCCTAACAATTTTCCTTCTTTTGAAACAGCAGTTTTAAACTTTAACTTCATAGCATGCCTTGTACGTGTATCAATAAAACATTCTTCTCTTGTCATCGTATATCTTACTGGTCTACCCTGTACTGCAAGAGACATAGCTACAACTAAAGGTTCAATAACAACATCTTGCTTATTTCCAAATCCTCCACCTATATAAGGTTTTACAACTCTTATTTTTCCCCAAGGAATTCCAAAGGATTGTCCAATAACTCTTCTACAAATATGTGGTATTTGTGTTGAAGTTACTATATTTATTCTATCTTCACTATCTACATAAGCATATGCTGTATGATTTTCCATTTGACAATGATGAACCATACTAGTTTCAAATTCACCTTCAAAAATAAAATCTGCATTTTCAAAGTCTTTTTCTACATTTCCTGATTCAGAACCCATAGAACTTAAAATGTTATTTGGCCTCTCATCATGAATTATTGGAGCGCCTTCCTTTATAGAATCTTCTGGATTTAGTACAAAATCTAAAACTTCATATTTAACTTTTATAAGTTCTATTGCCCTATTTGCAATTATTTCATCTGTTGCAATTACTGCTGCGATTGCATCTCCATAAAACCTTGCCTTATCTGTTAATATAAGCCTATCTTCAATATCTCTGTGACCTTCATCCAAAGACCAAGGATGACCAGCTGTTGCAAATTTAATATTTGGTAATTCTTTATAAGTTATTATAGCTTCTACGCCTTCAAGTTCTTTAGCTTCTTTTGAATCAATTTCAATAATTTTAGCATGAGCATAAGGACTTCTTAATACTTTACCAACTAACATATCCCTTTCAAAAAAATCATCTGTGTACTTTGCTTTACCCGTAACTTTAGCAACAGCATCAATTCTATTTACACTGCTCCCTATTATCTTATAATCCATTTTAAACCTCCAATATTTATTTATAAATTTATTTTATTAATTTATATTCTTCTATTTTCCTATATAAAGTGGCTATTCCTATTCCTAATTTTTTAGCTACCTTCTTTTTGCTCTCTGTATTTGTACCATACATATCTAGAGCTTTTTTTATTTCTAGTTCTTCTAGCTCTTTTAAAGGAATAATTTCACTGGAGTTTATATCATGTTTAATATTTTCTTTAGTTAATAGGTTTTTAGGTATTACTTCTTTATTAATTATTCCATCTGTACCTACCATATTCACAATAAATTCTATTGTATTTTCAAGTTCTCTTACATTTCCAGGCCAAGAGTAATTGTAAAAGGCTTCGTTTACTTCTTCTGTAATTGTAATCGAAGTAAAGTTTTTGTCTAAAAGATGTGTGTATTTATCAATGAAAAATTCCACTAATAAATCTATATCTTTTATCCTATCTTTAAGAGTAGGAATTTCAAAAGGAATTACATTTAATCTGTAATATAAATCCTCTCTAAATTTCTTTTCTTTTATCAATTCTTTAAGATTTTTATTTGTTGCTGCTATAACTCTCACATCTATGTCAATTTCTTTATTAGATCCAACTCTTGTGATTTTTCTTTCTTGCAAAACCCTAAGCAACTTAGTTTGAAGATATATAGGCATGTCTCCAATTTCATCAAGAAAAATAGTTCCCTTATTAGCTAGTTCAAATTTACCTATCTTTCCCATTGGATCTGCCCCTGTAAATGCCCCTTTAACATATCCAAATAACTCACTTTCTAGTAATGTATCAGGTATTGCTCCACAGTTTATAGCTACAAAACCCTTAGCCTTTCTATTTCCTTCATTGTGTATAGCTCTTGCAAACACCTCCTTACCCGTACCACTTTCTCCTGTTATTAAAACAGTAGAAGATGATAATGCAATTTTTTTAACCTTATTTTTAAGTTCTTGCATGATCTCAGTTTCTCCAAGGATATCATCAGTTTTAATTACTTTCTTTATATTAGTATATTCTGATATATTATCCCTAAACCCTTTGTAATCTCTAAAAATAAATATATTGTCAAATTGATTATCATTAAGACCCATGGGAAAGATATTACCAATAAATTGGAATGTTTGATTTCCTATGGATACTTTATATATCTCCATTTGGAATAAACAATCTCCCGTAGGTTCAATTTCTACTTTAGATGCAAAAAAATTATCTACATGTTTTATAAATTCTACTCCCTTTGCATTTATATGGGTTACTTTATTATTTTTATTTAATACCATTACCCCTTGTTCCATTTTATCTATAATAAGATTTAGTGATTTAACAACTACATCTTCTCTCTTTTTTTGTATGCTTTCATAAGCTGCATTGCTTATAAACTCAGCTATTTGTTCCATAAAAGCTTTATAATTTTCAAATCTTTTTAATATAAATTCCTTTTGTTTTTCATTAAAGCAAACAAGTCCAATAACTCCAATTATCCTACCCTGTAATTTTATAGGGGTACTCATTTCAAAAACTTCTTCACACTTTCCCCTTTTAATACAATTCCTGCATATACTATCCTTACCCGGTTCTGTTATAGCCTTGAATTCCCCTGTCTTTAAAACTTCTCTATATGCATATCCTTGTTTTGATATATCTTTATCTATTCTATTTCTATATACTCCAGTTGCAGCTATTCTAATTAAATTTTCATCAACAACCTCAACGTCTACCATCAGTATCTTTTCTACAACGTTTACATACTTCATTACCGATTCCTGTATTTCTTTTAATATAGACGACATATATACACCTCTTTTGCTTTATTATCGAAAATTAAACTTTATCTATATACAAAGCAATTATCATGCCATCTACATTCAAAAAGACTGTATATAAATATACAGTCTTCCTTCTTTATTTTTCAATTTTAGATCTTTCATCTTCTTCCTCTTGAATAGTTTTCTTTGGAAGAATTACGTTAAGAAAAATAACCATTACAGTAGTAATTACAACTGGTGAACTTCCAAATACCATGTTTACCCAACTTGGGAACTGATCTAAAGCACCCGGTACTGATGTTATACCCATACCAAGAGCAATGGAAAGTCCAACAACACTAACGTTTCTACTTGATAATTCATCCTTAATGATAACCTTAATTCCTGTCATAGTAATCATAGCAAATACTATAATTGTTGCTCCACCTAAAACACTTTGAGGTATTGTAGTTGTAAGAGCCCCAAATTTAGGTATAAATCCAGCTATAAGCATAAATATTGCTGCTAAAGCTACAATATATCTACTAACAACCTTCGTCATAGCAACTATACCAACATTTTGGCTGTAAGTTGCTGTAGGAAGCCCACCCATAAAGGCTCCTAATATACTTGTAAGTCCATTTGCCATAATCCCTCCAGAAAGTTCTGTATCAAGAGGTTCTCTGCCTAATCCGCCTTCTGTAGTAGCTGAATAATCTCCTACAGCTTGTACAGAGTTAACAATATAAATAATAACCATAGAAATTATAGCTGATATTTCAAACTTTAGTTTAAAATGCATAGGAGGCGGTACTTGAATCCATGCAGCATTTGCTACTGCTCCAAATTGTACTTTACCAATTATCATGGAAAATATGTATCCTGCAATTATTCCTATTAAAATAGATGCAAGTTTTGCATAACCTTTTGTAAAATGATTACAGAATAAAACTACTACCAAAGTAATTAAAGCAATTGTCCAATTAATTGGAGATCCAAAGTCTGGAGATCCAGCTCCACCTGCCATATATTTTACAGCTGTTGGATATAAGGATAATCCTATAGTGAAAACAACCGTTCCAGCAACAAGTGGTGGAAATAATTTTCTAAGCGGCTTTATAAAGGCACCAACTATCAAGGCAGCAATACCACCAACTAGTTGAGCTCCAAAAATAGCCTCTATACCATAAGCAGATCCTATTGCTATTAAAGTTGGAACATAAGCAAAACTTATTCCCATAACTACCGGAAGTCTAGATCCGAATTTCCAAACTGGATAAAGCTGCAATAATGTAGCAATACCTGCCATAAATAAAGAACATTGTACTAATAGCGTCTTATCAGCCGCATTTAAGTTAGTTACTCCTGCAACTATTATAGCTGGTGTTATATTACCAACTATCATTGCTAATAAATGTTGTAGTGATAAAGGTAACGCCTTTTTAAGTGGTGGTACTCCATCCAAATCAAATATTGACGTACTCCTTGCCTTTCCATTCCTTTTTGTTTCTAACATACTGATATATTCCCCCTCATGTAGATTAATTAATTTAAACACAATACATCACTCGAGAATATATGCAACTTCTCAAAACGATATTTTTTCTTATTTTGAGAATCGCACTTTGTAACCGTTTAAATCTAAAAAATATTATTAAACTATAGTTATATTTTTAAAAAGGTTTATAACTATTTGGCCATTATAGTTATAATATATAATAGCAATTAAAATGCCAAGTTCCAAAATAATAATTATATACATATATAATGCTATTTAAACAAATTTAACTAGCTTTTAGATAAACTTCCTCTCTTAAATTATAAAACATTTTTTTTAAGTATTAATATGATAATTATATTTATCTAAATAAGTAATTTAAACTTCAATCCCGCTTTCTCAATTTGATAACTTTTATCAGATTGATATTAATGTTTTTGGATTTGTATTTTAAAAAGTAAATTAATGTAATAAAGTTATAATATAGTTAATAAATTAACTTAGTTTATTATAAATTTGTAACAATTCTTTAATTAAAATCATATGATTTACTAACTATTAGCTTTGGCTAATCCATATAAATTCATCTCCTTCATTAAAATAAATAAAAACAACTCTTATTCTAAGAGTTGTTTTTATTTATTTTAACATTAACCCTTTTGAAAGCTATTTCTTTTTCCACCAAAAGAGTTTTATTATTTATATGTATTTTAAATATGTGAGGACAGTTTTCTCTTCTCCAAAGTTTCATAAATTTAGCTGTGGCTATGGTCGATATAAATTCTATCTCTTCAAACTCATCCCAAAACTCAAAAAAATCTATAGTGCATATATCTATTATCTTATCTTTATTTTCAATATTATTCACTATAGGAAGTAAATATCGTACTGGAATAATATAATTGTAATCCCCTTTTATCTTTTTTCCTTCCATTAAAGGTCTTTTAAGAAACTTATATTTTACTAATGCTTCTTCATTTAATGAAAGTTTGAATAATGGTAGATTATTTTTACCTTCTTCAACTTTAATTTTAATCATTAGTTCACCTTTACATAATATATTATTTATTCAACC
Source organism: Clostridium sp. (assembly GCA_029257045.1). Lineage (GTDB taxonomy): Bacteria > Bacillota > Clostridia > Clostridiales > Clostridiaceae > Clostridium. Next base: position 30,813 of record JARIDB010000031.1, on the reverse strand, counting down.
CAAGTATCCCATTCTTCTTTTTTATATCCCACAGTAGACTCTTTACCATTTCTCACTATAGGAACCTTAAATAATTTAGGATTTTTAAGCAATACTTCTTCTTTCATTTCAGAATCTCTAATTTTATCTAAAGATAACTTTTTATACTCCTTTGAAGTTTCATCTATTAAATCACTAATTTTATTTTTAATTTTTATAGAATTAAGCTCCCCTTTGCTTATTCCTTTTTCTTCAATATCAATAAACTGAACTTTTATTTTTCTTTCTTTAAAGTATCTTTCAGCTTTCTTTGTATCAAATGATTTCTTCTTACCAAATATTTGTATGTTCATAATTACTCCTTCTTAAATTTTATCTCACACTTTCAAATATTAAACTTATACTATTATTAAGATTATTATTTAAAGGTGGTTTAATTGAATTACATTTATATTTTATTAAAAATAATTTCATTACAATATTTAATTATAATTTTTCATGAACTTATTCATTTTATTATGGCAAAGTTATTAAATTTAAAAACTTCCTTGATTTATATATTACCATTTAAATTTTATAAAGATAATTCAAGATATAAATTTTCTATTGTAAATCTTAAAGAAATTTTTATAACTAGTTATCAACATTTTGATTCTATAGAAGTAAAAAATAATAAAGATAAAGATAAACTTTTAAAAAAACTTAATCTATATCTTTTTTCAAGCACTATTTTCGACTTATTAGTTTTTATAACTTTATTTTTAATAGGCATTACCATCCCTAATTTATCTTATTTAGCTCTTTTATCTCTAATACATTTTTCAATTGCTACAATTAACTTTTTTAATAGTGATGGAAAATATGCTATAGGCTCTAGTGAAGATGACCGGATATCATTTGTCCTATTAAGATATTTTACTATATGCGGCAACACAAAAGTTTCTTTAGATACTAAAAACTATATTACAATGTATCATAAAGAAATATCAAAAGAAATAGTTTATAATTCCTTTGATGTTAACGATTTATGGAACTTTTTAAATAACTTAAGTTTTTATGAGAGTTCTCTCTTAAGCTATTTAAATAATGATATTTTATTTTTAGATTTATCTACAATTAAATTTTATGATACATTAATAAAAGATTACTATAAAATAAAAGAATTAGATTATAGACAAATTAAGAAAGTTTCTATTTCTCTTATATTTTATTTAATATACAGAAATATAAATAACTTAGAAATAAATTTAAAACAATCTTTTATAGATGAAATCCTTCTAAACTCTAAATCTCATTATTTTAGAAACTTATATAATTATTACTACAATGAGAAAATGTCAGATACTAATTACTTGAAAAATGCAAATAATATATCTATGCCTTATAGTATTTCTAAATCTTATGAAGATACAATTTTAAATATTATGAAATATAAAAACTTATAAAATAAAAGAACTATTAATTCATAAAATTATTGTAGCTACAATTAAAAAATTTAGATAAAAACAATTAAAATAGCAAAAAATTATTTAGTTTATCTATTATAGTAAGATAAATTAAAACTTATCTTATTATAATAGATTACTAATATATTTATTCTTTGAAAAAATATTATTATATTAATTATTTATCGATTCATATTATTTACTGTTTTCAAGAAATTCAATATCTATAATTCATATTTAATTTCTTTAATCCATCTTTTACTATTTTCAAAAGAATTCCAAGCTTCTTCTCCAAATCTTAAATAATTTATAGCTTCACCTTCGGATCCTAGAGTATTAAATTCCATTTCCTTCATATTAACCTTTTTCACCTTCAAAAGATGTTCCATTATATATGGATTATTAGCATTTGCAATTCGTAGATTTCTTAAAGCCTTGTCTTTATCATTATTAATAAAATAATATAAAGCTTTAGAATATTTTGTTCCAGCTAAAAAATCATCTTTATATCTTTTAAATAATTCCTCTAATTCATTAAATCGTTCTTTAATTATCATCCAAGACATTAATGTAAGTCTAATAAGAGTCGAATCTTCCGGATAAATATTAATTAAATATATAAAAACATCAATAGCTTCATTTCCTTCACCATTCTCCCAAAGTAAGTTACCTAATCTATATTTAGAACTATAATAAGTCCTCGTAAAATCTTCCTTTAAAAATTGATTTTTATATTTGTAAATATTTTCTTTACCTATAATATTTTCCGAAATTTCTATAGCTTTTAAAATATATTCCTTTTTATCATTATTACTAATGCTATTATCATAAGAAAGTATTATATAAGCTTCAGCGCAATTCTTGGAAATTAATAAAGCTTCTTTTGCAATCCTAATCCTTTTATTATAATTTCTTTCCTTCCAAGCAATATCACATAACTCATTAGCTTTTTTCAAATCAACATTTAATTTTACTTTATTTAATATATTTTCTTTAACATTTAATTCATCTAAATTAATTTTATTAACTTTATTGATTTCACTTATTTCGTTAGTATCACAATTTGATATAGTTTGTCCATCTATTTTAAGTTTATTTAAATTTTCTTTATTATTAATATATCTTTCATTATATATATCTATAATCTTTCTTATATCTTTAGACTTAGAAAGTCCAGTACTATTACTAACTTCAAATGTCTCATAAATCTTACTTACCATAATGTAATTCTTGTTTTTTCTGTCAAAAAGTCCATTTAGCAAGCCTAGGGTATGTATTATTCCACAGGCCCAAGATTTAGCTTTCCCTTTATTAAATAAATTCGTATCTATTTTACATAAATCTTCTATAAGTTTTTCTGATAAAGAAATATAAATTTCTTCTATAATTCCTTTATTAGTTATATTTTTTATTATTTTCATTATATCTTCAGCTCTTTTATTATTTAAGCTATTCATTATTATTCTCCTTAAGATATCTTTGTTTAACGGTTATTAGTATATATTCCTATAACTATTACTTATTATAAATTATTTTATAAGTTTTTTCAAATTATTCTTCTTCTTTCTTACTTATATTCCATTAAATGTTTTACATTTATATATATATTAAAATGCTTATTTACTAATAAAAAAATAAAGATTATGTATTAAAATCATAATCTTTATTTTAATAAATACCCTTACCTTCACATAAAGGACATTTAAAACTACCTTCTCCACTACATACAAAACAATTTTTATTGTATTGTTCTTTATTATTAATGTTACAGTCGCAATTTACTTTTCCTATACCATTGCAACTTAAACATTTATGATTAATTAATTCATTATAAATCATATTACCTCCAAAGGCCTTTTATTTATATGATTAACTATTTTTTTGTTTTTTATTCATTTTAGAAAAAATAAAAAGTGCTTTACAGCACTTTTTATATTAATCTTCTAATGTAGCTATTAAATTAGCTATTTCTTCTACAGCTAAAGCTTCGTCGTCTCCTGAAGCTAAAACAGTTATGTTAGCTCCTTTAGTTACTCCTAAAGAAAGAACTCCGATTAAACTTTTAACATTAGCTTTTTTTCCGTTGAATTCAATACTTACATCTGATTTGAATGATGAAGCCTTTTTTACTAATAAAGTTGCTGGTCTAGCATGTAAACCAGTTCCGTTATTTACTACAACCTCTTTGGATATCATTTAAAACACCTCTTCGCAAATAAATTTAAAATAGTTACCTATTTAACTACTTCATTATATATGTAATTCTAAAAAAATTCAAGGTTTATCTAATTTAAGGTTTATAAAAAAAGAACTACCATCTATATGTAGTCCTTTTCTCATATCACAACTTTTCCTAATTGTTACTTAGGCATTACTTATCTTGGCTGAATTATTAATTTTATAGCAGTCCTTTCTTCTCCATCTATTAATATATCGGTGAATGCCGGAATACAAACTATGTCCTTACCGCTAGGAGCAACGAAGCCTCTTGCTATAGCTATAGCCTTAACAGCTTGATTTATAGCACCTGCGCCTACTGCTTGGATTTCTACTATATTCTTTTCTTTGATTATGGCAGCTACTGCACCTGCCACTGAGTTTGGATTTGATTTCGTTGAAACTTTTAATACTTCCACTTTGTCTTTACCTCCTAGATAATAAATCGTTTACAATTTAGATTAATAAAATATTTTTAATTTCTATTATATATATTCTATATATTTATAATTAATCCTTCTTTTATTTTATAAAATGTTATATTTTTTAATTATATTTCTTTATTTTCATATTATTCATTAATTCCTTTAATTTTTACTATTATTAAAAAGTTCATTAATTTGTATTTAGAACAAAAAAAATAATCAAAGGATTATAATTAAATTTTTGAATCCCTTGATTATTTTTAAAGCATTACGATTTTAATCTAAATTATTATTTAGCATAATCTACTGCTCTCGTTTCTCTAATAACATTAATTTTTATTTGACCTGGATATTCTAATTGCTCTTCTATACTCTTAGCTAAATTTCTAGCTAATTCTACAGATCCAGCGTCATCTAAGTGATCTGGTTTAACCATAATTCTAATCTCTCTACCAGCTTGAATTGCATATGATTTTTCTACACCTTCATAAGAGTTTGCAATCTCTTCAAGTTTTTCTAATCTCTTTATATATGCCTCCAAGGTTTCCCTTCTCGCGCCTGGTCTTGCTGCTGATATTGCATCAGCTGCCTGAACTAACACAGCTTCAAGTGTTAACATTTCAACATCACCATGATGAGCAGCAATTGCATTATACACCGCTTGAGATTCGCCATATTTCTTAGCTAAATCTCCACCAATCACAGCGTGACGTCCTTCTTCTTCTTTAGCTGCTACTTTACCTATATCATGTAAAAGCCCTGCTCTTTTAGCTAGACTTACATCTAACCCAAGTTCTGCTGCCATTACACCAGCTAAGTATGAAACTTCAATAGAATGTTTTAACACATTTTGGCCATAACTAGTTCTATACTTTAGTCTACCAAGTAATTTGATTATTTCAGGATGAACTCCATGAACTCCAGTTTCTAGAGTTGCTTGTTCTCCTTCTTCTTTTATATCATTTTCAATGTCCTTAGTAGCTCTTTCTACCATTTCTTCGATTCTAGCTGGATGAATTCTTCCATCCACTATTAACTTTTCAAGAGCTATTTTAGCAATTTCTCTTCTAACAGGATCGAAACTTGATAAAATAACTGCTTCTGGAGTATCATCTATAATTAAATCTACTCCTGTTAATGTTTCAAGAGTTCTGATATTTCTACCTTCTCTACCTATAATTCTACCCTTCATTTCATCATTAGGAAGGGTAACAACATGTACTGTTGATTCTGATACGTGATCTGCTGCACATCTTTGAATAGCTGTTGTAATAATTTCTCTAGCTTTCTTTTCTGCTTCTTCTTTAGCCTTGGATTCAATATCCTTGATCATCATAGCAGTTTCATGAGTTACTTCTCTTCGCACTTCTTCTAAAAGAATTGTTTTTGCCTCTTCACTTGATAAAGAAGCTATTTTTTCAAGTTCTTCTCTTCTTTTATTATGAAGTTCTTGTACACGAGATTCCATATCATCGATTTCTTGTAATCTTTTAGTTATATTTTCATCTTTTTTCTCTAAAAGATCACTTTTCTTATCTAATGATTCTTCTCTTTGAATTATTCTTCGTTCAAGTCTTTGAATTTCATTTCTTCTTTCCCTTGAATCTTTTTCCAGATCATTTCTTAGTCTATGAACTTCTTCCTTAGCCTCTAAAATTGATTCTTTCTTAGTAGCTTCTGCTTCTTTTTTAGCATTAACTAAAACTTCTTCTGCTTCTTTTTCTAAGCCTTCTATCCTTTTTCTAGAAACCTTTTTTATAGTTTTATAAAGTAATAAGCTTATAACGGCCATGCTTACAATATATACTAATGCCCAAATAAGAAATTTCCCCATAATAACACCTCCTCCATTTATTTAACAATTTAAAAATGAAAATGTAGTAGGTATCATATTTATTCCAACTGATATTTAAAATACGTTAAACCAGTATTTGTTATTATTTTATCTTAATTTTAAAATTATGTCAAGTTTAGTTGAATATTAATCCAGACTTCGGCAACCGTTTACAAATTAAGAAAAAATAATAGTAATAAATGATTTAATAATCATTTATTACTATTATTATAGCCATATCATTTTATTTATGTTCACTATTTATTTTTCTGTCTTTTTTGTTTTTTCTGTCTTTTCTTGTACTAATGGAGCATAAATTTTCATATTATATTTTTCTCTAATTTTATTTTCTATTTCTAATGCTATTTCAGGATTATCTTTTAAAGACTGTTTAGCATTTTCTCTTCCTTGACCTAATCTAACATCACCATAAGAGAACCATGCACCGCTCTTTTGAACAAATCCTTCTTTAACTCCAACATCTACTATATTTCCAGTTTTAGATATACCCTCATTATACATTATATCAAACTCAGCTTGTTTAAATGGAGGTGCAACTTTATTTTTAGTTACCTTAACTCTTGTTCTGTTACCTACAATACTATCACCTTGTTTAATTGAGTCTATTCTTCTTACATCTAATCTAACTGATGAATAGAATTTTAAAGCTCTTCCTCCTGTAGTTGTTTCTGGGTTACCAAACATAACTCCAACTTTTTCTCTCAGCTGGTTTATAAATATTGCTATACATCCTGTCTTTTGTATAGTTCCTGTTAATTTTCTTAAAGCTTGGGACATAAGTCTTGCATGAAGACCTACATGAGAATCTCCCATTTCTCCTTCTATTTCAGCTCTTGGAACTAAAGCCGCTACTGAGTCTACAATAATTACATCTATAGCTCCTGAACGAACTAAAGCTTCTGCAATTTCTAATCCTTGTTCTCCTGTATCAGGTTGTGATACTATAAGACTATCTATATCAACACCTAATTTTTTAGCATAACTTGGATCTAATGCATGTTCTGCATCAATAAATGCAACTGCTCCACCTATTTTTTGTGCTTCTGCTGCTACATGTAATGCTACAGTTGTTTTACCTGAGCTTTCAGGTCCATATACTTCTACTATTCTTCCTTTTGGCAATCCGCCTATTCCTAAAGCTATATCTAAATCAAGACATCCTGTAGGTATTGAATCAAGATTCATTGAAGTATTTTCACCAAGCTTCATAACCGATCCCTTACCAAATTGCTTTTCAATTTGACCCATTGCATTTTCAATAGCCTTTAATTTATCCATATCTATATTTCCCATAGGACACTTCCTTTCTTAACGAACGTTTGTTCTATAATTGAATTATATATCATTTATTCTTTATAGTCAACACTAATTGTCAATTTTTTTAACTATTATTTACCAGTTAAAAAGCTCCAACTTCAAAAGATGGAACCCCTTATTGTAATCATATCCAATTTTAATTTTTTTAATCTATTTATTCGTATCAATTATTTTTTTATTTTTAGCAAAATAATCTACTCCAGATATTATAGTTATTATTATTGCTAATAACATAGTTATTTTAGGTGAAAATTTAATAATATTTATCATAAAACTATTAGCTGAAAAATAAGCAAGTAATGTTTCAGAAGATTCTATATTTACTCTTAATAATGAAGTTATAATTGCTATAATTTGAGTTACAGTTTTTACCTTTCCCCACATGCTTGCAGCTATAATTTTACCTTCTGCTGCTGCAATTGTTCTAAGGCCTGATACAGCAAATTCCCTTGCAATTATTATTACAGCAGCCCAAGCTGCTATAATTTTCAAATCTACCAATGCTATTAAAGCTGATGTAACTAAAAGTTTATCTGCTAAAGGATCCATAAATTTCCCAAATGTTGTTATCTGATTTCTACTTCTAGCAATATGTCCATCTAGTTGATCTGTTATTGCTGCTATTACAAAAACAAATGTAGCTATAAATGTTCCATATGGAATTTGTTTAACTGTAATAAATAATAAGAATATTGGTACTAACAGTATTCTAAGTAATGTTAATTTATTTGGTAAATTCATTATATACCTCTCCTATTAAATCATATTCTAAAGTTTCTTTAATTTTAACTTTTATAATGTCTCCTACTTGTAAATTATCTTTTGTATCAATGTATATAATTCCATCAATTTCAGGAGCCATTTCAGAACTTCTTCCTATGAAATATTTGCCTTTTCTTCCTTCTATAATAGTATCATATACTTTTAGAATTTTCAATTTATTTAGATTTTGAGCAATATCTTTTTGAATTTCCATAAGTTCATTATATCTTCTCTCTTTAACTTCCTCATCTACTTGATTTTCCATATTAGCTGCTGGGGTTCCTTCTTCTCTTGAATATTTAAATACTCCTACATTTTCTAGTTTGTAATCTTTTAAAAATTCCTTTAATTCAAGAAAATCTTCTTCCGTTTCCCCTGGAAAACCTACTATTAATGAAGTTCGTAAAGCAATACCAGGCATGTTTTCTCTTAATCTTTCAATTATACTTATAATTGTTTCTTTATTAGTCTTTCTAGCCATAAGTTTTAATATTTTACTAGTTATATGTTGAATTGGTAGATCTAGATATTTAACTACCTTTTTATTATTTTTCATTTCTATTATTAATTCTTCAGTTATTTCTTCTGGATAACAATATAATAACCTTATCCATTTTACTTCTTCTATCTTTGAAATTTTATTTATTAAATCATGAAGCTTTTTTTCATTATAGATATCAATACCATAATTAGTTAAATCCTGAGCTATAAGAATTATCTCTTTTACTCCTTTTTTAGTTAGTTCTTTAACTTCTTTTAATATAACATCTTCTTTTCTACTTCTAAATTTCCCTCTTATCTTTGGTATTATACAGTAGGTACAATAATTGTCACAACCTTCAGCTATTCTAACATAAGCTACATGCTTATCTGTTGTTAAAAGTCTAATCCCCTCATTTATATTTTCATCACTATAGTTTACTGATGAGATTTTACCTTCACCCTTAATAAAGTCTAAAATTAATCTATGAAGCTTCATATAATCATTTACGCCCATTAAAATATCAATCTCTGGCATTAATTCTAATAATTCTTCTCCATATCTTTGAGTTAAACAACCTGTTGCTATAAGCATTTTACATTTATATTTATTTTTATATTCTGCCATCTCTAAAATTGTATCTATAGATTCTTGTTTTGCGCTTTCAATAAATCCACAAGTATTAACTATTATTATTTCTGCTTCTTTTGGATCATTTGTTATTTCATAATATTTATTTATTGTTCCTAATATAAGTTCTGAATCTACCCTATTTTTATCACAACCTAAACTTACCATTCCCACTTTATATTTTTCCAAAGTATTTCCTCCTAAGTATTATATAAATTATTGCCTTTTTTCCTAAATTTATTTTAATGTACCACTGTAATATTTACAAGTTTTTTATTCTTCCAAATAATATTCTTCTTTCGTCATAAGAACTTGCCTTGGTCTACTTCCATCTTTTTCTGATATAATCCCTCTATATTCAAGTTCATCCATGATTCTTGAAGCTCTATTAAATCCTATTCTTAATTTTCTTTGAATAAAAGAAGTTGAAGCCTGATTATATTCTATAACTGTTTTTATAGCTTCATTAAGTAATTCATCATCTTCTTCTGGTTCTCCATCTTTAGATATACCTTTAGATTCATTTTCTATATGTTCTATAATTGATTCCTCATAATCTATTGAAGTATCCTCTTCCTTTATAAATTTAACTACATTTTCTACTTCATCTTCTGAAATAAAAGCTCCCTGAACTCTTAATGGTTTATTTTCTCCAATCGGACAATAAAGCATATCTCCTCGTCCTAGAAGTTTTTCTGCTCCTGTTTGATCTAGAATTGTTCTTGAATCTATTCCAGAAGAAACTGCAAAAGATATTCTAGACGGAATGTTCGCCTTAATTATTCCTGTTATTACATCTACTGATGGTCTTTGAGTTGCAATTATTAAGTGCATTCCAGCTGCTCTTGCCATTTGAGCTAATCTACAGATATAATCTTCCACATCATTTGGACATGCCATCATAAGATCTGCTAATTCATCCACTATAATCACTATATAAGGTAACTTTTCTTCTATTATTCCCTTATCAAAAAGAGCATTATATCCTTCTATATTTCTTACAGCTGAATCTGCAAAAAGCTTATATCTTTTATTCATTTCATTAACAGCCCAATTAAGTGCTGCTGCAGCTTTTTTGGGATCTGTAACTACTGGTATTAAAAGATGTGGGATTCCGTTATAAACACTTAATTCCACTACCTTAGGGTCTACCATAAGCAATCTAACTTCTTTTGGACTGTATTTATATAATAAACTAATTATTAGACTATTAATGCATACTGATTTTCCAGAACCTGTTGCTCCTGCAATTAAGGTGTGAGGCATAGTTGCTAAATCGCCTACTACACATTTACCTGCAATATCTTTTCCTAATGCAAAAGCTAATTTTTTATTAGAAGTTATAAATTCTTTAGAATCTAGAACTTCTCTTAAGAAAACCGATGTTTGTTTATCATTAGGAACCTCTATTCCAATAGCTGCTTTTCCTGGTATTGGTGCTTCCATTCTAACTGCGCTTGCTGCAAGTCCTAATGCTATGTCATCTTGTAAATTTACAATTTTAGATACCTTAACTCCGGGGCTTGGTTGAATTTCAAATCTTGTAACAGAAGGTCCTTTTGTTACTTGGACTACTTTTGCATCTACACCAAAATCATTTAAAATCCCTTCAAGTCTTCCTGCATTTTCAATAAGTCCCTTTTTATCTTCACTTTTAAGTTTCATTTTTGTATTTATATTTAATAAATCTACATTTGGGTGAACATATAACTTTTCTTCTTTTTTTTCTTCTTCTATATTATCATCTATCTCCTTATTTACTACCTCTTTAACTTGATTTTCTAATTTTTCCTTTTTATTTTGTTTTCCTTCTTTTGTTTTAATATCTTTTTCAAACTTATCTATAGCAGCTTCTTTTTTGTCTTCATCATAAACTTCTATATTAAAAGTATTTTCATTATTTTTATTTTCTTTTTTTACTTCTTCTTTTTTACTTAAATCATCATCCTTATCTTCATCTATAGAATAATTTTTCATAAAATCTAAAACTTTTATTTTATTATTAATTCCATTTATAAATTCTTCCCTTTCATTGTCTTTAGGAATTGTTTCTATTAATTGATTTTTTTCCTCAATATTATATTTTTTCTTTTCTTCTTTTATAATCTTTCTTTTCTCTTTCAACCCTTTTTTGTTTTCTTTGAAATAATTTATAAAATCATATAGTGTTATATCAAAAACTAATATCGATCCTATAGTCCAAATAGCAATATATAATATATATGAGCCAATATATCCTATTAACATACTCAGAGGATAAGATATTAAATGACCTATAAATCCACCATTAATCCCATTTTCAATAACAATTTCCTTCCAGGCTTCTCCAAACCCCTCTACATTTTTTAATATATGTAGACTTCCAGTAGCTGCCCCTAAGGTTATAGATATTATTATTAAAGTAATGCCGAATATTCTTCTTGTTATTTTTATATTCCCTTTGGAAGAAATATTATAATATCCAAAATATATTAAATATAAAGGTAAAACAAAGGAAGATATACCTATTATCTTATAAATTACTTGTCTTGATAATATAGATAAACCTCCTGCAAGTTCTGTATAAATAGCAATAGAAAGTAATATTCCAATTGTAATATATATAATTCCTTTAATATCATTATTTCTTTTATCTTCTTTATCTTTATAAGAATTCTTTTCCTTTAAACTTTTTTTAGGATTTTTACCTTTCTTTTTTTCCACATAATCACCCCTTTTACATATTTTTAATTATAACTCATATACAATTATAAACTTAATATGTAAAAAATCAATTTAAATGAATTTTATCAAAATAAAAAACTGAATGATGAAATTATAAAATAAAAAAGAATCTTAATTAAGATTCTTTTTTATTATTTTCTTCAATTAATTCTTTTAATTTATCAAGAGCTTCTTTTATTCCTCCAACCTTATCTATCAATCCACATTTAACAGCTTGATCTCCTATTAATATAGTTCCCATATCGTTTAAAAGTTCATCTGATTTAGACATAAGTTCTTTTAATGTATCATCTTTAATATCTGATGTCCTAACTATAAAGCTGTCTATCCTTTCTTGCATCTTTTTAAAATATTCAAAAGTTTTAGATACTCCAAGTACAAATCCATTCATTCTAATTGGATGTACTATCATAGTTGCAGAAGCAGTTATAAATGAAAAGGTTGAAGAAGTTGCAAGAGGTACTCCTATGGAATGCCCTCCACCTATTACTATTGAAACTGTTGGCTTTGATAAAGATGCGATAAGTTCTGCTATAGCAAGCCCTGCTTCCACATCGCCTCCTACAGTATTTAAGACAATTAATATTCCTTTAACTTTTTCATTTCTTTCCATAGAAATAAGTTGCGGTATAACATGTTCATATTTAGTGGATTTAATTTGTGGTGGCAGTATTTGATGGCCTTCAATTTCACCTATTATAGGTAATATTTGAATATTATCATCATCATCACTAATATTTGTAGTTCCAAGTTCTTTAATTTCTTCTATTCTTTCTTGTTTTTCTTCTTTTTCTTCTTTTTTAGAGTTTATTAGCTCGTTATATTCGTTAATCATAAATAAATCCTCCTGTATAGTAGTTATTCTGTACAAGAGGATTTATTTTATTCATTTAAATTGAAAGTTTCATGAAGTGAATTTAAAGCTTTATTTATATTAATTGAATTAACAAGACACCATATAGTCATTTTTGAATCTGCTGTTTGGAGTATCTCTATATTATTTTCAGATAAGGTATTTACTATTTTAGCCATTATACCCGGTATTCCTGTCATACCAATTCCAACTATTGCAATGGTACTACAATTTTCTATAAAAGTATAATTAATATTTAAAGTTTTTAATAATACTTCTGTTTTTTCTTTTTCATATGCATCTATTGTAAATATTTGTTCTTTAGGAAAAATATTAATAAGGTCCAAACTCACTTTATTTTTAGCTAACTTATCTAATATAAATCTATAATTATTATTATCTAAATTATCTTTTAGTTTTAAAGTAACTTGAACTCTATTATTTAAATAAGTTATTCCTGATATTAACCTATTACTCTTATCTCCTAGTTCATTAATAAATGTTCCTTCAGAATCACTCATTGTATTTTTTATTACAATTGGAACCTTTCCATCTCTTGCACATCTTACCGCAAGAGGATGAATAACTTTTGCCCCTTGATCTGCTAATTGAAAAACCTCATTATAAGATATATTGTTTATTAAAGAAGCTTTTGTTACAATTCTAGGATCTGCTGTCATCATTCCATCTACATCTGTATAAATTTCAATATACTCCGCTTTTAAAGCTACTCCTAGAAGGCATGCTGAGGTATCACTTCCCCCTCTTCCTAAGGTAGTAAAGTAACCCTCTTCACTTATTCCCTGGAACCCTGTAATAACTGGAACCTTATTTTCTTCTAAAATTCTTAAAATATTTTCTATTTTAGTTTTTATTACTTTAGCTTTTGAGAAATTTTCATCTGTTATAATACCTGCTTGACCCCCTGTTAATGGAGTAGAATCTATTCCCGCATTAATAAATACATTACTTATCATTACTGAGCTTATTATTTCACCACAACACATAAGCATATCTGTAGCTTGTAGGTTATTTTTCTTAAAATTTTTATCCACCAATGATAAAAGACTGTCTGTAGCGTACGGTTCTCCTTTTCTTCCCATTGCTGATACTACAACAACAGGTTGGTACCCTTTTTCTATAGCATTTTTAACCTTAGCCACTACTTGATTTCTTCTATCTTCTGTAGAAACTGACGTTCCACCGAATTTTTGAATTATTATTTTCAAGTAATAACCCCCTATTAATTAAGCTCTTGTTCTTTTAATATTTTCTTTACTTGCTGATACAACTATAACATTAGCACCTATTTTTGTTACGTAATCCCAAGGGATTTCAACATATTCCCTTCCTCCAAAAAAACCTAATTTACTTCCCGCAATGGCAGCTACTATAAACTCTAGGTTTCCTTTTTCATCTATTATAAAATCTAAATCCTGTTGAGTATCATATTTTTCTGCTTCTTCTGTATTAAATATTTCATAACTTTCTAATTCACTTAACAACCTGTATTTCAATTCTTTTTTGCTATCTTCAGAATAATAATCTTCTCTTTTTTTATCACCTTTTGACATAAGATTCACCTCCTTGTTCTAAATAAATCTTATGCCAAATAATAGTTTTTTATTACATAATATTATATTATAGTCTCTTCAAATCTTTGTTATTAAAAGCAACAATATCCTTTTCTAAAATTTGATTTAATTTATCTTGATCTACATCTTGACCTACATAAGCTGAACTAATTATGCCTGGTTTGAAGCAAGTATCTAATACATAATTTATGTCATCATTATTTATATTGTTAATCCTTTTTATAACTTCTTCTTGGTTTTTAGTCTTATTTTGAAAAAGCATAGTTTTTGCATTAGCAAACATTCTTGAAGAGGTACTCTCAAGTCCTAAAATATAATTTGCTTTTATTTTTTCTTTATTAATTTTTAAAACTTCTTGTGAAATTCCACTTTCTGCAAAGTTTTTCAATTCTTTATTTATAACATATAAAGCCTTCTCAGATGATTCTTTACTTAACCCTGTATAGATACTATTTATTCCTACTCCTAAATAAGGTTGTGCATAAGAATATATAGTATAGCATAATCCAAGCTCTTCTCTTATTTTTTGAAATAATATAGATGAAGCTCCTCCACCAAAAACATTATTTAAAAGAAGTAATGCGTAAGATTTTTCATGTGCATAAGGCAGTCCTTTTAATGCTAAATTTATATGAACTTGTTCTATTTGTTTGTTTGTATACTTACTATTATTTAGAAGTATTGGATTGTTATACTTTGGAGTGTATGTATTATCCCCTTCCCATGGTCCAAACTTTTCTTCTATAAGTTTAAACAGTTCTTTTTCATCAAACTTTCCACAAACAGACAATACAGAATTTCTAGGTGCATAGTGAGATTTAACAAATTTCTTTAATTTATCATTATTAAAAGACTTAACATTATTTTCTGTTCCTAATATAGGATAAGCAAGAGCATTGTCTCCAAATACTGCTAAAGACTGATTATCATCTAGCACATCTTCTGGAGTATCTTCACTCATATTTATCTCTTCAATAACTACTCCCTGTTCCTTTTTTATCTCTTCATCATCGAACTTAGAATTTATTATCATATCCGATAATATATCTAAAGAAATATCTACATGAGTATCTAAAGCTTTAATATAATAGCATGTGGCTTCTTTACTTGTATAAGCATTAATTTGCCCACCTAAATTTTCTATTTCTTGTACTATTTCCTTTGATGTTCTCTTCTCAGTACCTTTGAAAAACATATGTTCAATAAAGTGGGAAATACCATTATTTGATATATCTTCATTTCTTGAACCATTTTGCACCATGACTCCAATACTAATTGAGTTTACATGATCAATATATTCAGTTACTACTCTTAATCCATTTTTTAAAACGTACGTATTATACATAATTCCTCCTAATTTAATTCTATCTAATACTATTAGTATTAATAAAAATGCTATAGTTATGTAACTATAGCTTGTAATATTTATAATATAAAGAAAAAAGGCAATAAATTGCCCTTTGAACTTCTATGTGCTATTTTTCTTCTTTTTATTTTTATTTTTCTTCTTTTTCTTTTTCTTCTTCTGAATCATCTACTAAAGCATCTTTTCTAGATAAATTGATTCTTCCTTGGCTATCTATTTCTGTAACCTTAACAAGTATTTCATCACCTACAGAAACTACATCTTCAACTTTATTAACTCTAGCCTTATCTAATTTAGATATATGGCATAAGCCTTCTTTATTTGGAAGTATTTCAATGAAAGCTCCAAATGTTGCAATCTTTGTCACTTTTCCCAAATAAATTTCTCCAGCTTTTACTTCCTTAGTTAATCCTTCAATAATTGAAATAGCCTTATTTACATTTTCATGATCTTGTGAAGATATAAACACTGTTCCATCTTCTTTAATATCAATCTTAACACCAGTTTCATCTATTATCTTATTGATAACTTTTCCACCAGCACCAATTACAGCCCTTATTTTTTCAGGATCTATGTTTATTACTAAAGTTTTTGGAGCATATAAAGAAACTTCTTTTCTTGGGGCTTCTATACAAGCATTTATTTTATCTAGTATTCCTAATCTTGCTTTTTTAGCTCCCATTATAGCATCATTTATTGTTTTAAAACTTAATCCTTTTATCTTAGTATCTACTTGAATTGAAGTAATACCTTCAGTTGTTCCTGCAACTTTAAAGTCCATATCTGCAAAGAAATCTTCTATACCTTGAATGTCAGTTAAAACTTCTTCTTTTGATAAATCTTCTGACGTTATAAGTCCCATAGCAATACCTGCTGCTGGTCTCTTTATTGGAACACCAGCATCTAATAAGGCTAATGTACTACCACATACTGAAGCTTGTGATGTTGAACCATTTGAGCTTAAAACTTCTGAAACTAATCTAATAGTGTACGGGAATTCTTCTTCTGAAGGAATTAATGGCTCTAAAGCTCTTTCTGCTAAAGCTCCATGTCCTATTTCTCTTCTACCTGGTCCTCTAAGTGGTCTAACTTCTCCTACTGAATATGCAGGGAAGTTATAGTGATGCATATATCTCTTAGATTTAGCCTCACCAATACCATCTATTATTTGAATATCTCCAACAGCTCCTAAAGTTGCAACTGTCATTACTTGAGTTAATCCTCTTGTAAATAAACCTGTTCCATGAGTCCTTGGTAGAATACCCACTTCACAATCTATTGGTCTTACCTCATCAAAAGCTCTTTCATCAGGTCTTCTATGATGATTTAAAAGCATATCTCTAACTACTTCTTTTTGAATAGTATAAAGAATTTCTTTTAAGTCTCCAATAGTTTCTGCATAATCTTCTTTAAATTTTTCATAAACCTTTTTAGTTAAAGAATCTATTGCTGAATTTCTTTCATCTTTGTCTGTAATCCACATTGCTTCTTTAACCATATCATGAGCAAATTCATTTACTGATTTCTCTAATTCTTCATTTGGATGATATAATTCTGGTGTAATCTTTTCTTTTCCAAACTTGGCTACAGCTTCATTTTGGAATTTAATTATTTCTTGACAGCAATCAAATCCAAATTTAATTGCATTTATCATAGTATCTTCTGGTATTTCATTTCCACCAGCTTCAATCATCATAACTCTTTCATAAGTTGCACAAACTGTTAAGTGAAGTTCACTTTCTTCTCTTTCTTTTGACACTGGGTTTAAAATAAATTTACCATTAATCAGCCCTACTTGCACTGTTGCAACAGGAGTTGAAAAAGGAATACTTGATAAACACAATGCTAAAGAAGCAGCATTAGTTGCTAATATTTCTGGTAAGTTGTCTTTTTCTACTGAAACTACAGTACAAACTACCTGAACATCATTTCTATATCCTTTTG
This sequence comes from Clostridium sp., assembly GCA_029257045.1. Taxonomy (GTDB): domain Bacteria; phylum Bacillota; class Clostridia; order Clostridiales; family Clostridiaceae; genus Clostridium. The sequence continues at coordinate 13,220 of JARIDB010000031.1, read as the reverse complement.
GGAAAAGTGGTCTTAAAGGTCTATCAACAGCTCTTCCAGATAATATAGCATTTTCTGAAGGTCTACCTTCTCTTTTAATAAATCCACCAGGTATTTTACCTACAGAATATAATCTTTCTTCATATTCAACACTTAGTGGAAAGAAATCTATCCCCTCTCTTGGTTTTTCTGAAGCATTAACATTTGTTAAAATAACTGTATCTCCATAGCTAATTAAAGCAGATACATCTGATAATTTACCTATGTTTCCAAACTCTAATTTTAATTCTCTGCCAGCTATAGTTGTTTTCATTACATTTTTCATTATTAAACCTCCTTTCGGAATTTTTATTATTTTTTATTTCTTAAAATAATAGAGCGGCTTAAAAAAACCGCTCTAAGGACTATCTTCTTAAGCCTAATTTTTTAATTATAGCTCTATATCTTTCGATATCTTGTTTAGCTAAATAGTTTAAAAGACCTCTTCTTTGTCCAACCATCATTAAAAGACCTCTTCTTGAGTGATGATCTTTTTTGTGAATTCTTAAATGTCCAGTTAATGAATTAACTCTTTCAGTTAATAAAGCTATTTGCACTTCTGGTGAACCTGTATCACCTTCATGTCTTCCGTGTTCTTTGATTATTTCTTGCTTTCTTATTGCGTCCATATCGACACCTCCATATAATATCGCCTAAATCCATGAAAAAAGATAGCACCCTTTAATCTTAGAAATAGGTTCTCCTTTGCTATTATAACAAATAGTAATTCTATTGTAAATTACATTTTCACATAATCTTCACTAATATTTCTTTATTTGTAGCAAATTTTTCATCTTTCTTTATTGCTCTTATTAATTCTTCTAAAGAATCAAATTTAATTTCATCTCTTATTAACTCTATAAAGAATACTTTTATTTCTTCTCCATAAATTTCTTTTTTAAAATCAAGAATAAAAGTTTCTATGGTTAATTCTTGACCATTTACTGTTGGATTATTCCCAACTGAAGTAATTCCTTTATATATTTTTTTATTATATTCTACATTTGTATAATAAACACCTTTTTTAGGAATTACATATTTTAAATTAATTTCTAAATTTGCTGTAGGAAATCCGATAGTTCTCCCCAACTTTTTTCCATGAATAACTTTTCCTTTTATAGAATACGGTCTTGATAACATTCTACTTGCTTCTTTTACATCACCAATTAGAATATTATTTCTAATTCTACTACTACTTACTACATTATCTTTATATGTATAAGGGTTTATAATATAAATCTTATAGCCATATTTATCCTGAAGACTTTCAAGAAGCTTGATATCTCCTAAATTCTTATGTCCAAATCTAAAATTAAACCCTACAATAATACCTTTAATATTATAGTTTTCACATAAAATATCTATGAATTTTTCTGGAGGAATTTTCATAAATTCCTTAGTAAATTCTTTAAGTACAACTATATCAATATTCTCTTCTTTCAGGCAATCTAACTTAGTTTCTATATCCATAATTAGCTTTGGAACATTATTTGGATCCACCAAAGTTTTAGGATGATTTTTATAAGTAAAAACCATACTAAGTCCATTATTTTCTTTAGCTAAACTTACAATTTTTTTAAGAAGGGATAAATGACCTAAGTGAAGACCATCAAAACTACCTAAAGCTATATAATTAGGTTTTTCTTTATTTCCCTTAATAATATCATCTATTACTTCCATTTTAAACTCCCCTAAACAATTAATAATTTTTCAATCTTAAAGGCCTTTTCTTCTCCTCTTCCTAATCCAATAAATTTTCTGTCTTCATTATAAACTCTATATAATTTACCTTCTATATAGTTTTCATTGGTAAATCTTTTATCAAAAACATTAACTCCATTGATTAGAAGCTCTGAAAACTTATTTAAAACTACTAATTTATCATATGTATCTAGGGCATCTTCAATACTTATTAAATATTTTTCAACATTTTCTTTTGTTAAATCATTAATATTAATAGCTTCTTCTTCTTTAAACTTAGAGGTTTGGCTTCTCTTAAGTTTAGACATAGTTCCTCCAACCTCTAACTTTTCCCCTATATCATAGCATAAGCTTCTTATGTAAGTTCCTTTTGAACAAGTTACTTCCATAGTCGCATAAGGTAAATTAATAGCTTTTATTTCTATGTTGTATATATTAATTAATCTTCCATCTCTATGAACTTCTATTCCTTTTCTTGCTAATTCATAAAGCCTAACACCATTTTGTTTCAAAGCAGAATACATTGGTGGAACCTGTAGGTATTCCCCTTTAAAACTATTAATAGCCTCTGCAACCATTTCTTTTGTTAACCTAGAACAATCCTTTTCTTCTATAATGTCTCCTTCTAAGTCATATGTAGTAGTTTTTATTCCTAACCTAAGTTCTACTTCATAAACCTTTTTTGAATCCATTATATAATCAATAATTTTAGTAGCTTTTCCTATACAAATAGGTAAAACTCCAGAAGCCTCTGGATCTAGAGTTCCTGTATGTCCAACTTTACCCGTACCTGCTAGTTTTTTAATAATTCTAACTACATCAAAGGAAGTCATTCCTGTATTCTTAAATACATTAATTACACCATTCATTATCTTAGCTCTTTCTCTATTTCATCTAAAATTTTTCCTTCTGCTTCATTTAAATCTATTCCTTTTAATGTTATCCCTGAAGCTTTTATGTGACCCCCGCCACCAAACTTTTCTGCTATTTTTCTAACATCAAAGTTGTTTTTCGATCTTAAACTTATCTTAGTTCCATTTTCTATTTCTTTAATAAGAACTGCTATTTCTACACCTTTAATTTGTAAACCAAAGGATATAATATCAGATGTATCTCCGACTTCAATCCCCAAGTCTTTTCCAATAGACATAGGAATTTTTATTACAGAAATCCTCTTATCAAATAAAAGTTCCATATCATTTAAAGTTTTCCCTATTAATCTTATCTTTTCAAAACTATTATTATCAAATAAATTCTGATGAATATTTGTATTATCTACACCAAGTTTCTTTAATTTAGATGCTATTTCATGAGTTTTATAAGTTACATTTGAATGTCTAAATCCACCAGTATCTGTAACTAAGGATGTATAAAGACATGTTCCTATTTCTTTTATATTTTCAGTTATAACTGAAAAATCTATTCCTAATTTCTCCAAAATTTCAAAAACTATTTCTGCTGTTGCAGCTGCATTGTAATCCACATAATTGTAATCTCCATATCTGTCATTTGATATATGATGATCTACATTAACTAAATTACCTTTGTAATTTTCTAAATTAGCTGATATTCTTTCATAATTCCCGCAATCTAAAACTATTACTGTATCCGTGTATTTTTCTGGGATAGTAACTTTTCCTGTAGCTTCTTTTGAGGCTTTTAAAAATTGTAAGTTTTCTGAAATTATATCCTTTGAAATTAAATAAGCATCCTTTTTTAAATATCTAATACCCTCTAATAGTGCAAGTGCACTACCTACAGCATCACCATCTGGTGATGCATGATAAGTAATGCCTATCTTTTTACTTGATAAAATTATTTTAATTATTTCATCTAAGTTATTCATCTATTTATTTTTACCTTTTTGTATAAGTTCATCAATTTTCATACTGTAACTTATAGATTCATCAAGTTCAAATAAAATTTGAGGAGTATTTCTCAAATTAATTCTTCTACCTATTTCTTTTCTTATATATCCACTTGCACTTTTTAAAGCTGAAAAAGTATTATCTTGTTCATCTTTATTATTGGAAAATATACTAACATATACCTTTGCATAACTTAAGTCTTTAGTTACCTTAACAGCAGTAACTGAAATCATAGCTGTCATCCTTGGATCTTTTAATTCATCTCTTATTATGGCGCTTATTTCTCTTTTAACTTCTTCGTTAATTCTTCCGCCTCTATAATTAGCCATTCAATCACCTCTTATTTAAAGCTGTTTTCTTTCAATTGCTTTCATTGTAAATGACTCTATAATGTCGCCTTCTTTAATGTCATTAAACTTTTCTACGCTTAATCCACATTCAAAGTTAACTCCAACTTCTTTAGCATCATCTTTAAATCTCTTTAATGATGCTAAAGTAGATTCAAATATTACTATACCTTCTCTTATAACTCTAACTTCTGAATTTCTTATAATCTTTCCATTAGTTACGTAAGCTCCTGCTATTGTACCTATACTTGAAATCTTATAAACAACTCTTACTTCTGCTGTTCCATTTATAACTTCTTTATATTCTGGATCTAGCATTCCTATCATAGCTGATTTAACATCTTCTATGGCATCATATATTATTCTATAAGTTTTAATATCAACTTTATCTCTATCAGCTGCTACAGCTGCATTTGTATCTGGTCTTACATTAAATCCTATTAATAAAGCATTTGATGCTGTTGCTAACGTTACATCTGTTTCTGTTATAGCTCCTACTCCAGCATGAATAACTCTTACTTTAACATCTCCTGTTGATAGTTTTTCTAAAGATTGTTTTATAGCTTGAACTGAACCTTGAACGTCAGCTTTTACTATTATACTAAGTTCCTTAACATTTCCTTCTTGAATTTGATTATATAAATCTTCAAGAGAAACTCTAGTTGATGAATGGAAACTTTCATCTTTGATTTTTTGTTTTCTTAATTCAGCAGCATTTCTTGCAGTTTTTTCATCTTTAACTATAGTAAATCTGTCCCCAGCTGCTGGAACTTCTGATAATCCTAAAATCTCTACTGGAATTGATGGGCCAGCAGATTTAATTTTTTTACCCTTATCATCAAACATAGCTCTAATTCTACCATAAGTTGAACCTACTAAAATTGAATCTCCAACATTTAATGTACCATTTTGAACTAAAAGTGAAGCAACAGCTCCTCTTCCTTTATCTAATTTAGCATCTATTACAGTACCTTTAGCTTTTCTCTTAGGATCAGCTTTAAGTTCTCTCATTTCAGCAGTTAATAGAACAATTTCAAGTAATTGCTCTATGTTTTCTCCAGTTTTTGCTGATACAGCAACGCAGATTGTATCTCCACCCCAGTCTTCAACAACAACTTCTTCAGCTGTAAGTTCTTGTTTAACCTTTTCTATGTCAGCTCCTGGTCTATCTATTTTATTAATAGCAACTATCATAGGAACTTCTGCTGCCTTACAATGGTTTATAGCTTCTTTTGTTTGAGGCATTAATCCATCATCTGCTGCAACTACTAAAATTACAACATCTGTAATTTGAGCTCCTCTAGCTCTCATAGCTGTAAAAGCTTCGTGACCTGGAGTATCTAAAAATGTTAACTTTTCTCCATTTAAATTTACTGTATAAGCACCTATATGCTGAGTAATTCCACCCGCTTCATTTGATGTAACATTTGCTTTTCTAATTGCATCTAATAATGAAGTTTTACCGTGGTCAACATGACCCATTACTGTAACTACTGGAGGTCTTTTAACTAAGTTTTCTTCTATTACTACTTCTTCTTCTTCAACTATTTCAAGTTCCTCAAGTTCTTCTTTTTTAGCTACTAAACATTCATATTTTTCACAAACCTTTTCTGCTGTTGCAAAATCAATTTCTTGGTTAACTCCTGCCATAACACCTGTAAATATTAAAGTTCTAATAACATCTGCAACTGGTTTTCCAAGTTTTTCTGCAAGCTCTTTAACAGTAATAGTTTCGCCTAGTTCTACAACTCCAGAACCACCTTCTCCTATTTTTTCAGTGTCATCTAATTCCTCTAATCTTTTTCTTTTTCTCTTTTTAGCTTGATTGTTAACTTCTTCTGCTAATGCGTCTTCATACTCATCTACTATTGTCTTTTCTTCTGAACTTCCACTTCCGCCTAAGAATTCTTTTATTAATTCTACAGCTTCATCTTCTATTACACTCATATGATTTTTTACATCAACACTAAACTCATTCATTAATAATTCTATTAGATTTTTCGAACTTATTTGAAGTTCCTTTGCCAATTCATATACTCTGATTTTTGACAATAAAATCACCCCCGGTTAAATTTTTTCTTTTTCTTCTTCATAAAGATTATAAAGTTTTTTAGCCATACTTTCATCAGTTATAGCTAGAATCTTAACTTCTTCTCTTCCAAGACAAGCTCCTAATTCTTCCTTTGTAAAATCTTTTATTAATTTTATACTTTTTATAGTACAATGATTAGTAAATTTCTTTACTGTACTATCTGAAGCATCTTTAGATAAAATGAACAAATAAATTTTCATTCTATTTCTTTGTTCATCACATTTACTATAGCCTTCAATTAAATTTCCAGCTCTTTTTGTTAATCCTAGGAAGTTAAAAAACTTATTCATATTGTATTTCTTCCTTTAGTTTATCATATATTTCTTCACTTATGGAAACTTCTAAGTTTCTACTCAGTCTTCTAGTCTTAAAAGATTTTTCCAAACAATCTAAGCTTTTGCAAACATAAGCTCCTCTACCTGACTTTTTACCTGTTAAATCAACAGAAACTTCATTTTCTTGATCTTTGACAACTCTTATAAGCTCTTTCTTAGGTTTCATTTCCATGCACCCAGTACACATTCTTAAAGGAATTTTCTTTACTTTCATAAAAATCCTCCTTTATTCTATAATATTATTTTCTAATATTTCTTTTTCTTTTAATGCTTCTGCTTGAGCTCTACTTTTTATATCAATTTTCCAATTTGTTAACTTAGCTGCTAATCTAACGTTTTGACCTTCTTTACCTATTGCTAAAGATAATTGATTATCTTCTACAATAACCTTAGCTGATTTTACGTCTTCATCAACTACAACATCTAAAACCTTTGCTGGGCTTAAGGCCGCTGCTATAAATTCTTCTGGATTTTTACTCCATTTAATTATATCAATCTTTTCACCTTTTAGCTCATCAACAATTTTTTGAACTCTTGTACCTTTAGGTCCAACACATGAACCCATTGGATCTACGTTTTCGTCATTTGAATAAACAGCTATTTTACTTCTAGAACCTGCTTCTCTTGATATGCTCTTAATCTCAACTGTACCATTATAAATTTCAGGTACTTCAAGCTCAAATAACCTTTTAACTAGCCCTGGATGGGTTCTTGATACTAAAATTTGAGCACCTTTAGAACCATTTTTAACTTCTACTACATATAATTTAATCTTTTCATTAAATTTATATTCTTCATTTGGTATTTGTTCATTTGGTCCAATAGAAGTTTCAATCCTTCCTAAATTTACAAATACATTACCTTTATCTTTTCTTAAAACAGTTCCTGTAATTATATCATATTCTAATTCTTTAAATTCCGTATAAATTATATTTCTTTCAGCTTCTCTTATTCTTTGTGTTACAACACCCTTAGCAAGTTGTGCTGCAACCCTACCAAAATTTTTAGGTGTAACTTCTAAATCTACAATATCATCTAAATCATATTTAGGATTTATTGCTTTCGCCTCTTCATAATTTATTTCTGTAACATAGTCATAAACATCTTCTACAACTACCTTCTGAGCATAAACATGAATTTCCCCATTTTCTCTATTTATATTTACCTTTACATTTCCAGCAGATGTTGTTGGTCCTGCATAATTCTTTTTGTAAGCTGAAACTAATGCATCTTCTATTGTAATAAATAATAGTTCCTCGCTAATCCCCTTTTCTTTCACTATTTCCTTAAGAGCACCTATAAACTCTTCGTTCATTTTAATATCCTCCTCATTATATTTCCCCTTCTAAATTGGCTGATTTTATTTTATCTTTTGGAATTGTTATTAAGTTTTCTGATTCTAAAACTATTGAATCTTCGTTAACTTCTTTTAATATTCCTTTAATATTTTTTTTATCATCTAAAGCTTTAATAAGTTTTACTTGAATTTCTTTTCCTATTTGCTTATTATAGTGATCTTCTGTAAATAGCCCTCTATTTAATCCCGGAGAAGATACTTCTAGGAAATATGGATCCTTAATTGGATCTGCTTCATCTATTATGTTACTTACTCCCCTAGATACTGTTTCACAATCAGATAAAGTTATTTTCCCACCATCCTTATCAATATATATTCTTAAGTAATATTCTCCATTTTCTTTTACAAATTCAATGTGATAAATTTCATAATTTAATTCTTCTGCTACAGGTCTTACTAATTGATTAATATTTTCTAATAAATCAACCTTCATATTAAACCTCCTTTTATGTTTCTTTATAGTAATTATAATAACTTTATAAAAAAAGCAACTAAATAGTAGTTGCATTAAACAGAAAGAGCGGGAATTTTATATCCCACTCCTAAATTCTAACTATTAGTAAATTACTTCTTTATTTATCCTAACATACTTTAATTGTTAATACAAGGGATACTTATTAATTTAATATATAGTTTTAAAACCTTTTATATATTATAAATTTCCCTTATTTAAATTAAATTATCCATAATATATTAAAATAGTGATAATTGATTAGTTTCTGACATCCCTTCTAAGCATCCATGTTTATCTAAAGCTTCTATTACAGTTTTTGAAACTTTAGCTCTTAGCCTTAGATCTTCTTTAGATATAAATTCACCTTCTAATCTAACTTCAGCTATACTCTTAGCTGCATTTTCTCCAACTCCTTCTAAAGAGCTTAAAGGAAGTCTTATTCCATCCTTTTCAATAGTGAATTTATTTGCTTCTGAAATATATAAATCTACCTTTAATAAGTTAAGATCCCTAGCATAAAGTTCATAGCATAACTCTAATGAAGTTATTAATCCTTTATCCTTAGCTGTTACTTTATTTCCCATTTGATATAATTCATTAAGTTTAGCCTTTATAGCCCCAGATCCTTTAGATACCAAATCAGCGTCAAAGTCATCTGCCCTTACAGTAAAGAATGTTGCATAATAAGCTTCTGGATAATACACCTTATAATAAGCTATCCTAACAGCCATCATTACATAAGCAACAGCATGCCCTTTAGGGAACATATACTTAATCTTTTTACAGGATTCAATATACCAATCCGGTACATCATTATCTCTCATTGCCTTTTCGTATTCTTCTGTTAAACCCTTTCCTTTTCTTACACTTTCCATTATAGTAAATGCAAGTTTAGGTTCAACTCCCGCATACATTAAGTAAACCATAATATCATCTCTTGTTGATATACAGTCCTTAAGGGTTGTATATCCTTCTTTTATATAGTACTGGGCATTATTTAGCCAAACATCAGTACCGTGAGAAAGTCCAGATATTCTAACTAAATCAGCAAAGCTTTTAGGCTGAGTATCTACAAGCATACCTCTAACAAATTTAGTCCCAAACTCTGGTAACCCATAACTTCCAACTTCACAATCAAGTTCCTCCCTTGTAACTCCAAGAGCCTCTGGAGAGGTAAATAAAGAAATTACTTTTTTATCATTTAAAGGTATTGATTTAGGATCAACACCTGTTAAATCTTGAAGCATTCTTATCATGGTTGGATCATCATGCCCTAATATATCTAGTTTAAGCAATCTACCTGAAATAGAATGGTAATCGAAATGGGTAGTTGTTACATCTGAACTTGAATCATCTGCCGGCCTTTGTATTGGTGTAAAATTATATATTTCATTATCATTTGGAACAACCATAATACCTCCAGGATGTTGGCCTGTAGTTCTCTTTATCCCCGTACAACCAATTGTTAGCCTTTCAATTTCAGCATTTGAAACCACAATTTCTTTTTCATCCAAATATTTTCTTACATACCCATAAGCTGTTTTTTCTGCAATCGTGCCTATTGTTCCAGCCTTAAATACATAACCCTTTCCAAATAAGACCTCTGTATATCTATGAATTTCACCTTGGTTATCTCCCGAAAAATTAAGGTCAATATCCGGTTCTTTATCTCCATTAAATCCAAGGAAGGTTTCAAAAGGTATATCATGACCATCTTTAATATAAAGTTCTCCACATATTGGACAATTTTTATCTTCAAGATCTGCACCTGAAGCTACCGTACCATCTAAGAAAAATTCTGAATTTTTACACTTAGGGCAAACATAATGAGGTGGAAGTCCATTAACCTCTGTAATATTTGACATTGTTGCAACAAAGGACGATCCAACAGAACCTCTAGATCCTACTAAATAACCATCAGCTAAGGACTTAGCTACAAGTTTTTGAGCTATTAAATACAAAACTGCATAACCATTATTTATAATAGAATTTAATTCTTTATCTAATCTTTTTTGAACAACATCAGGTAGAGGATCACCATAAATTGAATGAACTTTATTCATAGTCATTTCTCTTATGTCTTCGTCAGCACCCTCTATTTTAGGTGGATAAGTTTCATCAGGTATTGGTTTTAAGACATCTATAGAATCTGCAATATCCGAAGGGTTAGTTATAACTACTTCTCTCGCAATCTCTCTACCTAAATAAGAAAATTCTCTAAGCATTTCTTCTGTAGTTTTAAAATATAAAGGAGGTTGTGTTGTGTTTTTAGAAAATCCTTGCCCTGCCATTATTATCCTTCTAAATATTTCTTCCTGAGGCTCAAGAAAATGAACATCTCCTGTAGCAACAACAGGTTTATTTAATTCAGTGCCTATATTATATATCTTCTTATTTATATCTCTAAGTTCATCTTCATCTTTAACATTACCCTTTTCAATAAGGTGCATATTATTTCCTATAGGTTGTATTTCTAAGTAATCATAAAAACTTGCAATTTCTTTAATTTCTTCAATATCCTTACCATCTAATATTGCCCTATATATTTCTCCACCTTCACAAGCCGAACCAATAATAAGACCCTCTCTCATTTCCATAAGCCTACTTTTTCTAGTCCTTGGATGTTTTTGAAAATTATCCATATGTGCTTCTGATATTAATTTATATAAATTTTTTATTCCACTTTGTGTTTTTGCTAAAATAATTACGTGAAAGGTTTTTTCTTTTTTTATATCCATTTTATCTAGATATAAATCATTTAACTCTTTCAAAGAATTTATATTTAGTTCTTCTATCATTTTTTTTATTGAAATCATAAATATATCTGCGGTAGCTTTAGCATCATCTATAGCTCTATGATGATTTTCTAATGAAATCCCTAAATGCTTTGCCACTAAATTTAATTTTACCCTTTTTAAAGTTGGATATAAAAATCTTGCAAGTGGAACAGTATCAATTATAGTTGAGTTAAATAGTAATCCTAAATCTTCACAATTCTTTTTTATAAATCCTGTATCAAAGGCAGAATTATGAGCAACTACAGCTGAACCTCCAATAAAATCCATAAACTTTGGAAGTACAACCTCTATAGGAGGTGCATCTTTTACCATATCATCTGTTATGCTTGTAAGTTCAGTTATTTTATAAGGTATTCTACATTTTGGATAAACAAACTCACTAAATCTATCTATTATTTTACTTTCTTTTATTTTTACTGCTCCAATTTCTATTATTTTATCATTTTTAGAAGAAAATCCTGTTGTTTCTAAATCAAAAATTATATATTCATCTTCAAATCTTTGTCCCATATCATTTAGAGCTATAGGAATACCATCATTAACTAGATAACCCTCCACTCCATATAGGACTTTTATTTTATTCTTTTTTGCAGAACTTTGAGCCTCTGGAAAAGCCTGAACAACTCCATGATCTGTTATTGCTATTGCTTTATGTCCCCATTTTGCAGCTCTTTCAATTATTTTACTAGCCGAAACTATACCATCCATAGCGCTCATATTTGTATGGCAATGTAGTTCTACTCTTTTTTCTTCAGAACCATCCATTTTTTCTATCTTGGTCATTTTTAAAATATCTCTTCCCATAATTACTACTTCTCTAGCATAAGTATCGTACACCGCTTCTCCTCTTACCTTGCAATATAGCCCTTTTTTAACATTATCTAGAACCATTTCTGTATCTTGAGGCTTTAAGAAACATTTTACCGTAATAGAACTTGTATAATCCGTAACAAAAAATGTTAATATTATTTTTCCACTTCTTGTTTCTACAATATCCGTTTTAAATACTTCTCCAATAATAGCAACTACTCCTGAAGTTTCATCTATATCTTTTATAGATATAGCTTCATCACTAATATTTCTTCCTAAAATACTATTTTCACTTTTCGCTTCTCTTTTAAACTCTCTTTTCTCATAAGTTTTTCTATTTTTTTTATTTTCCTCATTATTACTTTGAAAAGATGATTCGGTATTACTACTATTAAACATTTGTTTTAAATACGATTTTTCTTTAGCTTCTCTTTCTAAATAATTAGGTTCAACTTCTAAAGTTACATCATATTCAAAGGCTACCTTAGCTTTAAGCCCAAATAAATTTTCAATATTTATAGATATTTGCTTAGGAACATCTTTTGTATTTAAATGGTCATTAATCGCTTTAAACCCACTTTTAATAATTATTAAGTTATCCTTTAGTATCCTTTTACCCTTAAGTAAAACTGTCCTTGCTAAAGGCATCTTTTTTATTATATCAGTAGTAACTTCAAGCCAATGTTTATCCATAACTTCATTAATAGTTAAATCAGATATATCTCTAAATACTACAATATTAATTTCTATATCAATTTTAATAACATTCTTAATTGCTTTTTTTATTTCTTCTTCTTCTTCTAAACTTATATTCCCCTTAATTTTCAATACAACTTTTAATAGGTTGCTTTTCTTAAAAAGTTGGAACTTTAAAATACTTATTTCTTTATTTTCTAAATTTTCATTTTTATTTATCTCTTTTTTTATAAGCTTTAAAGTACTTTCAGTCAAAAAAATACCTCCTTTGAAATTGATATTTAATTTTAAAAGCAATAATGACAATGTAGATATGGGGAAACAGTATATTTTCCCCTTCTCCATTGTCAAATAACTACATCTTCTCTATTTCTTTCATTAATTCATTAACTAAATCTTCTTCTTTAACCTTTTTAACAATAAGGCCTTTTTTGAATATTAAACCTTCTCCCTTTCCCCCAGCTATTCCAATATCAGCTTCTCTTGCTTCTCCTGGTCCATTAACAGCACAGCCCATAACAGCAACCTTTATATTTTTATTTATAGTTTCTAATTTACTTTCTACTTCTTGTGCTATTTTAATTAAGTTAATTTGGGTTCTTCCACAAGTAGGACAAGATATAAATTGAAGACCACTTTCTCTTAATTTAAGATCCTTTAATATTTCTTTAGCAACTTTTATTTCTTCAATTGGATCACTTGTTAGGGAAACTCTTACAGTATCACCTATTCCTTCTGCAAGTA
>JARIDB010000136.1 GCA_029257045.1 Clostridium sp. | reverse complement strand
CATTCCATTTATTACAGCTTTACCATCACTAATTTCAGATTGAACAACTGGTTCAGAAACCTTTTCATCATCCATATAAATACCGATATGCTTACCTATATTTACAGCTGTGGCTTCAGCAAATTTAACTTTTCCTTCTTCATTAAGCTCTAAAGATACTACTGGCTTAGAATCTTCTAAAACAGTTGTAGCTTTATCAACATCTTTACCAGTTAAAAGAACATTTCCTTCTTCGTTTCTAAATTCAAGATTTCCTGTTTTAGTTAAACTTTCTACTATTTGGTTAGAATCAAAAGCTCCAGGGATATCAACTCTTATTCTATTATCCCCTTCTTCTGTAACCACAGTTTCGGCTACTCCAATTTTATTAACTCTAAGTTCTAATAATTGCTTCGTTCTTTGTCTTACTTCTTTTGATACATCTTCATCTTGAATTTCCATTAATACAGAAACTCCTCCTTGAAGATCTAACCCCTTAGTTATTGCTTTATCAAAAGACTTGAACTCATAGCCAGCTATTTCTAAGCCTTTAAAGCCCATAAATGCTAATAAGAATATAGCTAAGACAACAAGTGTAAATACTATAGAACTTTTGCCTTTATTTCTTGCTTTCATGTTACTCCCCCTCTGGTACATTTTCACTTAAATTATATAACTTATGTTAAGTAATATCAACTGTTTTTTCACCTTCGTTATCCTAATAATGATATTATTTACATTTTATACTTTTTTTGTTGATATTTATTACTTTATATTGTACACAAAATATTATTTTTAAAACTTAAAAGTAGCTATTACACATTTTATTGTGCAATAGCTACTTTTTATAGGTTAATTCCTAGCATTCCCGAAAAAAGTCCTATTAATGTACAAAGGCTGAACTTAATAAAATCATAACCTGTTAATGATGACTCTGCACCAAAGATTATTCCTATTACATATAATGATATGTAAAATATACAACCTACAGACAGCCCAACCATCCACCCCTTACTTCCATGACTTTTAACTGCTACAACAGTTCCTAAAAGTAATGCAAAACAAGATATAACAACATATATTACGTTAAACAATCCACTAGGTAGAGTAATTTTGCTCATAACTAAGGATAATATAGCAGTAATTATAAAAGTTGCCATCAGCGCATAACACAGTCCCTTTAGTACACTTTTAAAATATTTTGTCCATTCCATAAAAAACACCCCCTGATACTTAATTCTATGAATTATCAGAGGGTATTATTCTTCTTACTCTTCTATTTTGTTTACTTTTGTAGCTATTCCAGTTTTGCTTATTTTTAATTTTGTTCTTTCAGCACTTGTTTCTATAACTACATGATTTTCTTCAACTATTACTATTTTGCCCATTACTCCACCTCTAGTAATTACTTCATCATTTTTTTGTAATGAAGTTAACATTTCATTATACTTTTTTGTTCTTTTCTTTTCTGGTAAAATTAAAAATAAATACATTACCCCTAACATTAAAATAAACGGGAAAATTACTTGAATTGTTGGCATAAAATCTCTCCTTTTTCTATTTATATCTATTTAGAATTCCACTCTTCAAGTTTTCTTTCTTTGAATTCTTTAAAGTTTCCTTCATCTATAGCATCTCTTATTTCCTGCATTAATTTATTATAAAAATACAGGTTATGTAAAACAGCAAGTCTCATAGCTAACATTTCTTTAGCTTTGAATAAATGCCTTATATAAGCTCTCGTATAACTACTACAAGCTGGGCACTCACAACCTTCATCAATAGGTCTTGTATCCAATTCAAACTTTGCATTCATTATATTTATTCTACCGTCTTTAGTAAACAAATGTCCATGCCTACCATTTCTGGCAGGTAGTACACAGTCAAAGAAGTCTACCCCTCTATCTACAGCCTCTAAAATATTTTCCGGAGTTCCAACTCCCATTAAATATATGGGCTTATCTTCTGGCAAATAAGGTATAACTTCATCTATAATTCTATACATTTCATCATGAGTTTCTCCAACAGCTAATCCACCAATCGCATATCCATCCAAATCCATTTTAGTAATAGTTTTAGCATGTTCTATTCTTATATCTTCATAGCAGCCACCTTGGTTTATTCCAAAAAGCATTTGATCTTTATTAATAGTTTCATCAATGGAGTTTAATCTATCCATTTCAACTTTACATCTTTCAAGCCATCTTGTTGTTCTTGCAACAGACTTTTCAACATATTCTCTTGTAGATGGATTTGGGATACATTCATCAAAAGCCATAGCTATAGTGGAAGCTAAATTACTTTGAATTTGCATAGATTCTTCTGGTCCCATAAATATTTTTCTACCATCTATATGAGAGTTAAAGTAAACTCCCTCTTCTTTAATTTTTCTCATCTTTGATAAAGAGAATACTTGGAATCCACCTGAATCTGTAAGGATTGGTTTATCCCAATTCATAAATTTATGTATTCCACCCATCTTTGCTACAACCTTATCCGTAGGTCTTAGATGTAGGTGATATGTATTTGAAAGTTCTACTTGGCACCCTATTTCTTTAAGATCCATAGATGATACCGCACCTTTAATAACCGCTAATGTTCCAACATTCATAAAAACAGGAGTTTCTATTGTTCCATGAGGTGTTTCAAATCTTCCTCTTCTTGCTTTTCCATCTTTTTTTAGTAATGTATATCTTTTTTTAGTCAAAGTTTCACTTCCTTATTAAAATTATTCACTAATAAACATTGAGTCTCCAAATGAGAAAAATCTATATCTTTCTTTAACAGCTTCTTTATAAGCATTCATTACATTTTCTTTTCCTGATAATGCTGAAACTAACATTATTAATGTAGATTCAGGCAAATGAAAATTAGTGATTAAATTGTCTATAACTTTATATTTATAACCTGGATATATAAAAATATCAGTCCATCCACTTTGTTCTGATACAAATCCATTTTCATCACCAATTGTTTCTAAAGTTCTAGTTGATGTAGTTCCAACAGCTACAACCTTATTACCTCTTTTTTTAGTTTCATTTATTAAATCTGCATTTTCCTTATCTAGATGATAATATTCTGAGTGCATTATATGATCATTTATATCCTGAACCTTTACTGGTCTAAAAGTTCCAAGACCTACATGTAAAGTTAGATAAGCTATATTTATCCCTTTAGTTTTTATTTTATCTAATAACTCTTCTGTAAAGTGTAACCCTGCAGTTGGAGCTGCTGCTGAACCTTTTTCTTTAGAGTAAACCGTTTGGTATCTTTCTTTATCTTCTAATTTTTCAGTAATATACGGAGGTAATGGCATGTCTCCAAGTTCATCTAAAACTTCTTCAAATATACCTTCATAATTAAATTCTATTACCCTATTACCTTCCTGAACTATATCTACGACTTCACAAGTAAGTTTTCCTTCTCCAAAAGTAAATCTTTCTCCTATCTTAGCTCTCTTTCCTGGTTTAGCTAAACACTCCCACTTATCTCCTTCTAACCTTTTTAAAAGTAAGAATTCAATTTTACCACCAGTTTCTACCTTTTCTCCAATTAACCTTGCTGGCATAACTCTTGTATTATTTAAAACTATTGTATCTCCTTTATTTAAATAATCAATAATATCATGGAAATGTCTATGTTCAATTTTTCCTGTTTTCTTACTTAAAACCATTAACCTAGAAGAATCTCTCTTTTCTAAAGGGTGTTGTGCTATTAATTCTTCTGGTAAATAAAAGTTAAAATCACTTACCTTCATATATATTACTCCTTATACTTTTCTTTTAAAATAACTCTTGTTGCATCAAATTATTTTTATGTTTGTTATTCTTTTTTCTTCCTAAATGTTCATAAGCTTTATCAGTGGCAACTCGCCCCCTTGAAGTCCTTAATATAAAACCTGTTTGTAATAAATAAGGTTCATAAACATCTTCAATAGTTCCAATTTCCTCACCAATAAAATAAGATAAAGTTTCAACACCTACAGGACCCCCATTAAAGTTATCTATTATAGCTTCCAAAATCTTATTATCTATTCTGTCAAAGCCTTTATTATCCACATCTAAAAGTTTTAATGCTGCATTTGCCTCTTTATAACTAATTAATGAATCTGAATAAACCTGAGCATAATCTCTTACTCTCTTTAGCAATCTATTTGCAATTCTCGGGGTTCCTCTAGATCTTCTTGCAAGTTCAAAAGCTCCCTCTTCTGTAATATTACAGTTTAATACAAAGGAAGATCTTACTATTATTTCTTTTAATTCTGATTCTGTGTAATACTGCATATCA
>JARIDB010000176.1 GCA_029257045.1 Clostridium sp. | reverse complement strand
GTGGTTATACTGGAGACCCAAGTCAAGAAAGCTTCTTAAGACCAGGTTATGGAGTTGTAACAGATCCTTATGGACCTAGAACAAATCCAGTTACAGGAGCAGCTGGTTTTCATACAGGAGTAGATCTTGGAGATCCTTATGGAGCTAATGTAAGTGCTTCAAAAAGCGGAGAAGTTGTTTATTCAGGATGGATAGATGGTTATGGAAATACAGTAATAATAGATCATGGAAGTGGTTTTCAAACTTTATATGGACATAATAGTTCATTATTAGTTAGTGTTGGGCAAAAGGTATCAAGAGGAGAAACTATTTCCTTAGTTGGATCAACAGGAATGAGTACAGGCCCACATATTCATTGGGAAATTAGAATTAATGGACAACATGTTAATCCTTTAAATTACTTATAAAAATATGGGGAATGAATACATAATGTAGTAAGTCTATTAATTATTAAATATTATAATATTATTAATAGTGTAGATTATTAATTAAAACATATATAATATAAAGAGTATAAGATGTTTATACTAATATAAGTTAATGGAGGCGATAAAAATGATGGAAGTAGGAAAAGAAGAGTTGTTAAAATCTACAAGAGACTATGAAGATTATACAGAAAACATAGCTCAATTATCTATTGGAGATTTAAGAGATCTTGGATTAATTAAGTGTGGTGGATGTTGTAGCTCTGGTGGAAGCAATAAAAAATGTGGATGCAAAAGTTAAATAAATTATGTATTTTATAATAAATAATTGTAAAAGCTTTTAATAGATAAGATATAAATTTTAATTTTAAAAGTTTTACTTATAAGTATTTAATATTATAAAAATATTAATTATATAGATTAGTAATTTGAATAGATATATTAGGAGGTGTAGGGATTGGGTAAACCTAGCATATTCAGCAGAGATTATGAGCAGAAAATGAGGAAACGTAGAAAGAAGATAGCTCTTATTTCCATTATCATATCATTAGTAATTGGAGTTCTTTTATTGAAGTTAATCTCAAATAATATTAATGGTGAAGCAATTAGAAATAGAGTTCAAGCTTGGGTAGATTCAGATAGACCTGATAATAATACAACTCAAGAAGAATTAAATGAAGAAATAGATATTGTTATACCAGAGAAAGAACCTGAAAAAGAAATGAAGATTATGGAGTTAAAGATAGATGATAACTCAATTATCAAAGTTGAATATGAACAATTAGAAGGCAAGGATATATTTAAGGAAGTAAAAGAAAATCAAAGTAATATTTATTATGATATAAATCCAAGTAAAAATATTATTTTAACTATTGACGAAAAACAAAATATGAAAATATTTAGTACCGATAAAAAGGAGTCAGTAGTTCATAAAGATAAATATGTAGCCCCTACAGGAGAAGCCTTCATAAAGGAAAATGTACTAACCACGTATAAAGATTATATATGGAACGGTAGTGCTAAGTTTATCAATGATACAACTATTGCTTATATAAGTAATGTGCCATATTTTGGATACGACTTAAACCAATATATATGGATTTTAAATTTAAGTGACAATAGTCACAAGACAATATGGTCTTCAAAAGGGAAAGAAATTAAATTAAATACAATAAAAGAAAATGGATTAGAAGTTACAATAGATGGAAATGCTAAATATATCAATGAAAATGGAGAAATATTTAATTAAAATTTAATCTCAAACAAATATTTGAAAATATTTAATAATATATGGTATAATAGCATAGTTATATTAATTACGATAGTATGTACTATTTTAGGAGGAAGAATACAATGGAAGCTAAAATGGAAAAGATAGAGAAAAACCTTATTAAATTAGAAATTAAGGTTGATGCTAAAGAGTTTGACGGAGCTATTAAGAAAGCTTACAACAAAAATGTAAAGAGTTTTAATGTACCTGGTTTTAGAAAAGGTAAAGTTCCAATGAATATAGTTAAAAAGTATTATGGAATAGGAGTTTTACTAGAAGATGCAATTAACTTTGCAATAGACGGATCTTATGCAAATGCATTAAATGAAAATAATATAGAACCAGTTGATTATCCAGAAGTAGATATAGTTACAGCAGAAGAAGGAAAAGATTTCGTATATACTGCTAAGGTGACTGTTTATCCAGAAGTTGAATTAGGTGAATATAAAGGACTAAAAGTAGAAAAACCTATATATGAAGTTACTGAAGAAGCTATTTCAACTCAATTAAAAGATATGCAACAAAAAAATGCAAGAGTAGAAGTAAAAGAAGATGGAGAAATTGTTAAAGGTGATTTAGCAGTTATCGATTTTGAAGGATTTGTAGATGATGTTGCTTTTGAAGGCGGAGAAGGTAAAGATTATTCATTAGAAATAGGATCAGGAAGTTTCATAGACACTTTTGAAGACCAATTAATTGGTAAAAAAGCTGGGGATAAAGTTGAAGTAAATGTTACTTTCCCAGAAAACTATGGCAAAGAAGAATTAAATAATCAAAAAGCAAAATTTAATGTTTTAATAAAAGAAGTTAAAGTCAAAGAATTACCACAATTAGATGATGAATTCGCAAGCGAAGCTTCAGAATTTGAAACATTAGAAGAATTAAAAGCTGATGTTAAAGCTAAATTAGAAAAGAACAATAAAGCTAGAGAAGAAAGAGAATTCGAAGATGCTGTAGTTAAAGCCGTTGTAGAAAATGCAACTGTTGAAGTACCAGAAGTTATGGTAGAAAAAGAACTTGAAGCTTTATTAAAAGATTTAGAACAAAGACTTCAATATCAAGGATTAACTTTAGAACAGTATTTCCAATTTACTGGAACTGATGAAGCTAAAACAAAAGAGTATATGAAAGTTAATGCAGAAACGAAAGTTAAGACAGACTTAGTATTACAAGCCATTCAAAAAGTAGAAGACATAGAAGTTTCTGATGAAGAAATAAAAGCAAAAGCAAAAGAAGTTGCAGCGATGTATTCAGCAGCAGAAGATGAAAAAATGATAGATTTATTAATAAATAATCAAAAAGCAGCTTTAGTATCAGATATTAAAGTTATGAAAACTTTAGAATTATTAGTTGAAAAGAATAAATAATAATTTAAAAAATAAATATTGAAAATAATTGCCAGAATAGTATTCTGGCAATTATTTCAAATAAGGATTAACAAAATATATTTAATTTTATATAATTTAATATAATTACTTTTTAATAATATGGATATATTATTAAATAGGGTATTTAATAATATGAGGAGGGAATAAAATGAGTTTAGTTCCAATGGTAGTAGAACAAACAGCTAGAGGGGAAAGATCTTATGATATCTTTTCAAGACTACTTAAAGATAGAATAATTATGTTAAGTGGAGAAGTAGATGATAATTTATCAAACCTTATTGTTGCTCAATTATTATTCTTAGAAAGTGAAGATCCAGATAAGGATATTTATATTTATATAAATAGCCCAGGAGGTTCAGTAACAGCTGGAATGGCAATTTATGACACTATGGAATATATTAAACCAGATGTATCTACAATTTGTATAGGTATGGCAGCTTCAATGGGAGCTTTCTTATTATCTTGTGGTGCAAAAGGAAAAAGATTTTCGCTTCCAAATAGTGAAATAATGATTCACCAACCATTAGGTGGATTTAAAGGTCAGGCAACAGATATTGATATTCACGCTAAAAGAATATTAAAGACAAAAGAAACTCTAAATCAAATATTAAGTAAAAACACTAATCAACCTTTAGAAAAGTTAAAGGCTGATGTTGAAAGAGATTATTTTATGTCTGCAGAAGAAGCTATGAATTATGGTTTAGTAGATAAAGTAATTTCAAAAAATGAAACTAGATAAGAATATTTTTAATTAACTTAAGCGAGGTGATTTTATGGCTAAATTTGAAGAAAAAAAACAATTGAAATGTTCTTTTTGTGGTAAAAACCAAGAACAAGTAAAAAGATTAATAGCAGGGCCAGGAGTTTATATATGTGATGAATGTATTGATTTATGTTCAGAAATTATATCAGATGAATTTGAAGAACATATAGAATTAGATTCAACATCTGTACCAAAACCAAAAGAAATAAAAGGTTATTTAGACCAATATGTTATAGGGCAAGAGATTGCTAAAAAATCTTTATCTGTAGCGGTTTATAATCACTACAAAAGAATAAGTTCTAATGTAACTGATGATGAAATAGAACTACAAAAGAGTAATATACTTTTATTAGGACCAACAGGTTCAGGAAAGACTTTATTAGCTCAAACTTTAGCTAAGTTTTTAAATGTTCCATTTGCAATAGCAGATGCAACTACATTAACAGAAGCTGGGTACGTGGGTGAAGACGTAGAAAATATTCTATTAAAATTAATCCAAAATGCTGATTATGATATAGAAAGAGCTGAAAAAGGAATAATATATATAGATGAAATAGATAAGATAGCTAGAAAATCAGAAAATCCATCTATTACGAGAGATGTTTCAGGAGAAGGTGTACAACAAGCCTTACTAAAAATATTAGAAGGAACTACAGCTTCAGTACCCCCACAAGGTGGAAGAAAACATCCACATCAAGAATTCCTTCAATTAAATACAGCAAATATATTATTTATTTGTGGTGGAGCATTTGATGGCGTAGATAAAATAATAGAAAAAAGAACACAAAAAAGTTCAATAGGATTTGGAGCTACTATAGCTTCTAAAGAAACAAAAGATGTAGGTAAGTTACTAAAAGACATTATGCCAGGTGATTTATTGAAATTTGGTCTTATTCCAGAATTTGTAGGTAGATTACCAGTAGTGGTAACATTAGAAACTCTAGATGAAGATGCTTTAGTAAATATACTAACAATGCCTAAAAATGCTTTAGCTAAGCAGTATAAGAAGTTATTTGAAATAGATAACGTTGAATTAGAATTTACTGATGAGTCCTTAAAGGCAATAGCAGAAGAGGCTATTTCAAGAAAAACTGGCGCTAGAGGGTTAAGATCTATAGTTGAGGAAATGATGACTGAAGTTATGTTTGATATTCCTTCTGATGAAACTATATCAAAGGTAATAATCAGTGAAGAATCAGTTAAAGAAAAGAAATCTCCTGAAATTATAAGAATTCAAGAAGGGGAAGTAAGACCTCAATTAAAATCTAAAAAAGTAAAAAAGAGAAAAGATATAGAAACAGCATAAAATTAAAGGTACTATTACACTAAATTGTGTTATAGTACCTTTTTTATTTTGTATAAAATTATAATAAATTTTAATTAACCATAGAACTGGAATTTGTAGAAAAATATTGGCAGAGTATCCTTAATTTATAGAATATTAATATTTGTTTAAGTTAATAATATTGATAGGATAAAGTAAAATTTAAATTAATATAAAGTTTTAGTTTTATTAGCCAATGTAAAAGGTAAGAAAATGCAGTGTCAAGTCATAGGATAAAAGGTAAATAGAAGGGAGGAGCATAAATTAAGATTTATGCAAATACAGTATGACAGAGTTAATAATATTTTTACAAATAACAACAATGGTAGTTTTTATTTATTATATGATGAATAATAATACTAGAAACAGAAGTAACAAAGTAGTTATTCAAAAAGAAAATGCAAAAGAAATGAATAAGTTAAATCACATGAGAAGCATAAAATTAACGGAACCTTTAACAGAAAAAAGTAGACCTACAGATTTTAATGAAATAATAGGTCAGGAGGATGGAATAAAGGCTTTACAGGCTGCTATATGCGGACCTAATCCACAACATGTAATTATATATGGACCTCCAGGAGTAGGAAAAACTGCGGCAGCAAGATTAGTATTAGAAGAAGCTAAGAAACAAGGTAAATCACCATTTTTAAAAGAAGCTAAATTTGTGGAAATAGATGCAACAACTATAAGATTTGATGAGAGAGGAATTGCAGACCCTCTAATAGGTTCTGTTCATGATCCTATTTATCAAGGGGCAGGTTCTCTTGGTATTGCGGGAATACCACAACCAAAACCAGGCGCTGTTACTAAAGCTCATGGTGGCATATTGTTTATGGACGAAATAGGAGAGTTACATACAATACAACTAAATAAACTTCTAAAGGTATTAGAGGACAGAAAGGTATTTTTAGATAGTTCATACTATAGCTCTGAAAATCCCAATATGCCAGATTATATAAAGGAAATATTTGATAATGGATTACCGGCAGATTTTAGACTTATTGGAGCTACAACAAGAAACCCAGAAGAAATAGTTCCAGCTATAAGGTCGAGATGTGTTGAAATATTCTTTAGATCACTTCAACCAGATGAAATAAAATTAATAGGAGCAAATGCTGTAAAAAAGGTGAATTTAGAAATAGAAGAAGAATCTTTAAATTTAATTGCAAAATACTGCACAAATGGAAGAGAAGTTGTAAATTTAATTCAACTATCATCAGGAATTACAATAAATGAAGATAGAAAGATTATAAACATAGAAGATGTAAGATGGGTTATAGAAAATGGTAACTATACTCAAGTGCCTGATAAAAAGATAAAAAAGGAATCTAAAGTAGGTATAGTTAATGGGCTTGCAGTATATGGTGCTAATATAGGCATTTTAATGGAAATAGAAGCTACGGCAAAAAGGATATATAGTAGATTAGGAAATTTGAAAATATCAGGAATAGTAGAGGAAGAGGAGATTAGTACTAGCAACAAAAAGATGAAAAGAAAAAGTACGGCTTATTCCTCAGTTCAAAATGTGTTAACTGTATTGAATAATATATTTGAGTTAGAATGCGAAAATTATGATATACACATAAATATTCCTGGAGGAATGCCGGTAGACGGACCTTCGGCAGGAATATCAATAGCTACAGCTATATATAGTGCCATAAATAATGTTAAAATAAGTAATAAGGTAGCTATGACAGGAGAAATAAGTCTTTTAGGAGAGGTTAAGGCCATTGGAGGAGCTAATGCCAAAATTTTAGCTGCTAAAAAGGCTGGAGCAAAAAAGGTTATAATACCTTATGAAAATTGGGTGGAAAGTTTTAAAACGATAAAAGGGATAGAAGTAATTCCAGTTAATTACTTAGAAGAAGTAATTAGGAATTCTATAGTAGAAGGTATAAATTATGATAAAATAAAAAATAATAATTTAGATGTTTTATCTGCAAAAGGTGAATAAAGAAGTATGTCACACAACTTATGTTGTGTGACACTTCAATTATGAGTGGAGAATATAAAATTTAAAATGTAAAATTAATATTTAAATTATTTTTTTAAAACTAAGTGATGCTTAAATTTAAAATATTATTTTATAATATCCTCTTTAGATATATTAATTATTATAAATTTATAATTAACATTTATGACCATTGATAAAAATCAAGTATATATTATAATATTAGTAAATGAAAACTTACATTTACTTAATGTAGCCTTATAATAGAAGTTTAAATAGATTGAAAAGTTTAATATTTATGTGTATACTATATAGGTTATATGTTAGCGTAGAGAGGATGGAACAAATGAGTGAGAATTTAATAACTCTGCCGTTGATTCCTTTAAGAGGAATAAGTTTATTTCCTAAAATGATAATACATTTTGATATAGGAAGAGACAAGTCTAAGGCAGCTATAGAGGAGACAATAGAAAGTCAAAAGGATATATTTTTATCAACTCAAAAGGATTTTAATTTGGAAGAACCTGAATTTGATGATATTAATAAAATTGGAGTTATATGTAGAGTAAAACAAATTATAAAGTTACCAAATGATGTAATTAGGGTTTTGGTTGAAGGTATTAGTAGAGGTGAAATAAAGTCTTTAAATAATAACAAAGGTTTTATGGAAGTTAATATCAGAAAAATAGAAGAACCTTTAAATGATGAATTTGAAAATATAGAAGCTTACATAAAAATGTTAAAAAAAAGCTTTAATAAATATTTGAAGGTTTCTGGAAATAATAAAAATAATATAGCATCAGTATTTAAAACTATTAAAAGTTATAGTGAATTAATTGATGTTATAGCAGCTTATGTTATATTTGATGAGGAGAAAAAACAAGAACTTATTGAAGAATTAGATTGTTTAAAACGTGTTGAAAAACTATTAATTATGTTAGAAAATGAAATACAATTAATAGGGGTAGAAAAAAAGGTAGATAAAAAAATAAAAGATAATTTAGATAAGTCTCAAATGGAATATTATATAAGAGAACAGATTAGAGTTCTTCAAGAAGAAATAGGAAACGGATATAACGAACAAGAAGAAATAGAAAAATATGAAGCTAGAATAAGTAAGAGTAAGCTACCTAAGGTAGTTAAAGAAAAAGCTGAGATCGAACTTAATAGATTAAGGTATCAAGATGGAACAAGCTCCGAAGGAAATGTTATAAGAAGTTACCTTGATTGGATACTAGATATTCCTTGGAGTAAATCAAGTAAGGACAATTTTAATGTTAAGGAAGCAGAAGAAATCTTAGATAGTGAACATTATGGACTTGAGAAGGTTAAAGAAAGAATAATAGAGTATCTAGCTGTAAAGAAGCATACAAATACATTGAAGGGACCTATATTATGTCTAGTTGGACCTCCTGGAGTAGGTAAGACATCTATAGCAAAATCAATTGCAAAGGCAACAAATAGAAAGTTTGCAAGGATGTCTTTAGGTGGAGTGAGAGATGAAGCGGAAATTAGAGGACATAGAAAAACTTATGTTGGAGCAATTCCAGGTAGATTGGCGTATGTATTAAAGGAAGCTAAAGTTAATAATCCATTACTTTTATTAGATGAAATTGATAAACTAGGAGTAGATACAAGAGGCAGTGTTTCAGATGCTTTACTTGAAGTTTTAGATAGTGAGCAAAATAACGCCTTTAGAGATCATTATTTAGAATTAGATTTAGATTTATCAAAAACATTATTTATAACAACTGCTAATACTTTAGATACTATTCCAGTACCTTTATTAGATAGAATGGAAATAATAGAAGTATCAGGTTATACTTATGAAGAAAAGTTCCATATTGCTAAAAATCATTTAATTCCAAAAGTTCTTAAAGAACACAAGCTATCAAGTGAGGAATTTAAAATATCTGATGGAGCTATTAAGGATATAATAAATTATTATACAAGAGAAGCAGGAGTTAGAAGTTTAGAAAGAGCAATAGGAAAATTAGTTAGAAAATCTATAACTGAAATAATTAAAGGTGATAAAAAGTCTATTAATATTAATTCAGGTAGATTGGAAAAATATTTAGGAAGTAAAATAATTACTTTCGATGTAAAAGATAAAGAAGATAGAGTTGGAGTTGTAAAAGGTATGGCTTGGACTGCAGCTGGTGGAGATACACTACCAGTGGAGTCTGTTATCATGAAAGGTACAGGTAAGCTTACTTTAACAGGGCAATTAGGAGATGTAATGCAAGAATCTGCTAAAATAGCAGTTGGTTATGTAAGAGCAAATTCAAAACAATATGGAATAAAAGAAGATTTTTATAAAAATACAGATGTCCATATACATTTCCCAGAAGGAGCAATAAAAAAAGATGGCCCTTCAGCTGGAGTTACAATTATAACTTCTATTGTATCATCATTAACTAATAAAAAGGTTAGAAGCAATGTAGCTATGACAGGAGAAGTTACATTAACAGGAAGGGTTTTAGCTATTGGTGGATTAAAGGAGAAGTCTATTGCTGCTTTTAGAGCTGGAATAGATACAATAATAATACCAAAAGAGAATGAAAGAGATTTAAAGGAAATACCTTCTTCAGTTAAAAATAAATTAACTATTATTCCTGTAGATCATGTAAGTGAAGTAATAAATAAAGCTATAATTGGAGTTGATACAATTGTTCAAAATTAAAAATTCAGATTTTGTTATATCTGCTGTAAAAAAGGAGCAGTATCCTGAAACGGGATTAGTTGAAGTTGCATTTGTTGGAAGATCAAATGTTGGGAAAAGCTCTTTAATTAATTCCATTACAAATAGAAAGAAATTAGCTAAGGTTAGTCAAACGCCTGGGAAAACGAGACTTATAAATTTCTTTATAATTAATAATGATGAGTTTTACCTAGTGGATTTACCTGGATATGGGTATGCTAAAGTTTCTAAAAAAGAAAAAGAGAGTTGGGGGAAAACTATTGAAACATATCTTAATGGAAGAAAAGAATTAAAACGAGTTATTCTTCTTGTAGATTCAAGACATAAGCCTACAGCTGACGATATTCAAATGCATCAATGGATAAAATTCTATGGATATGATGAAATAGTAGTTGCAACTAAAAGTGATAAGATATCTAATAATGATATTAAAAAAAGTGAAAAAGTAATTAGAGATACATTAAGTTTATCTAAGGAAGATAAACTTTACTTCTTCTCATCTTTGAATAAAAAGGGAAAAGATGAATTAACAGATAAATTATTTTTTGATGTTACTGAATTAGAAGAAGCGGAAGTTTTAGAAGAATCAAATGAAATTTAAATAAAAGATAAATAAACATTAAAAGAAATTATGATTTTAGTCATAATTTCTTTTTTTTGTTTATATGAAATTATAATAACTCTATGCAATGGATAAGTTATTATAATTTTATCCTTGGCATTGAACACTTAATGAAGCTAAGTGTAGTGAATACTGAACTTAGTGTGAAAGCCCATCTACCGAAAGGAGAGAGGTAGATGTTCAATTACTTCGAGTGGATAAATATAAGTTTGCGTTGACTTGGAGAGTAACGATAGAATAAGCAAATTTATATGTGTCCATTATTTTTTATAAAAGTTTATAATAATACAATAAAAAACAGTGTCAATAATTATTCAGGCGAATAGTATATACTATAAAACAATTAAATATTAAAACTCAATAAAAAATCAAGGAGGAGTAATAGGTTATGGAAATGAATGAAATACTAAACGGTTTAAATTCATGCGAAGGCACCGATAATTTTAGCTTTGGAAACAATTGCCAAGATCAAGGTAATGCAGGATGTGGATTTGGAAGCTGGATCTGGATACTGTTGATACTATTCTATAGTACAGGTAACAGAGGAAACAATAATTGTTGCCCACAAAGTAAGAGTGATAGTTGCTGTAGTAAAGGCGGTTATGGAGGAAGTAACACAGGAAGTTATCTATTCTTATTAGTTATCTTATTCCTTTGTAATGGATGTTCAGGGAATAATGGTATAGGTAATGGAAATCTATTTGGCGGATGTTGCTAATAAAATGAGAAAGGAGAAATAAAAATGTCAAGAAAAAGAAGAAAAGATTGTTGTTGTGAAATGAACTATGATCCTTGCTGTAATCAAGGAGCATTTAATGGTATAAATAGTTGTGTTGAGCCTATAATATTCTTATTAATAGCATGTGGTTCAGGATTATTAAACAATAATTGCTCATATTTAATAATATTGTTGTTCTTACTATTTGGAAGCTCTTTTGGAAGTATATTCGGAGGAGAAGCTTGCTGCTAGTATAGAGGATGGAGGGCTTGACCCTCCAAAAAAATGCCTAAAATTAATATAAACATATTCATTACTAATTACATATAATATAAGCAATAGAATTTAAATGGGAGGAAACCATATATGTCAAAGAAGAAAAGCAGACGTAAAGGGAATAGATCCAAAGTAGAAACTCCTAATAGCAATTCATCACCATTTGGAATTAATCCTTCTCAACTTATGAATATGCTAGGTGGAAATTTTGATATGAATCAAATAGGCGGTATGCTATCTAATATGAAAACAGACGGCTTAGATTTAAATAATTTTAATTTAGGTCAAAATAATAATAATATTTCAGGACAAAATAATAATAATTCAGGAAATCAAATGGGAATGAATAATGGACTTGGAAATATGATTAATAATATGCAAGGAGGAATAGGTGGATTAGATTTAGGATTATTTCAGAATATGATGAGTAATTTAGGGATTAACACTGGGATGACTAATACTAAAAATGGGAACTTTTCTAATACTCAAAACAATAACTTTAATAATAATCAAAATAGTAATTTAAATAAAAAAGATAATAAAAATTCTAATAACAATTTAAACATAACTAATGAAAATGAAGAAAGAGATTATAAAGATGACGAAAATATAGAAATGCTAGAGGCTATGAAAAAAATAGTTGATATAGATAAGATAGAATTTATTGAAAGAATAATAGAAGCTTATAATAATGGTAAAATATAAAATTAAATATAGGTATAAAAACTTTATATATAGTAAATAATAATAATGTACCGGAGAGCATTCTCCTAAAGCTAATGAAAAGAAATTTTCATTTAAGCTAAAACCCCCCCAATCCCCTTTAGGGCCGCTTATGCGGCCTTTTTATTTAATATATAGGAAAAGTATAAAAGTTTTGAATTTTTAAGATGTGATTAAATAAGGTCTTTAGTACCTCAAGTCTTAAAGATTAGATTGATTTTATAATTTCCTTCCTTTAGTTTCCGCTACTTCTTTATTACAGATGTTATTTTAAGTTGTTTATACATATCATATTCCATAGTTAAACATAGGGAAAATTCTTTATCCAAGGAAGAAGAATCTTTTTTATCCTCTTTGTTAAAGGACAGTTCCCATATTAGTCCATCGAACTCTCCATTTCCATTCCAC
Source organism: Clostridium sp. (assembly GCA_029257045.1). Lineage (GTDB taxonomy): Bacteria > Bacillota > Clostridia > Clostridiales > Clostridiaceae > Clostridium. The sequence continues at coordinate 42,218 of JARIDB010000176.1, read as the reverse complement.
TTATAATCATAAAAGTATCCACATTGAAAGTTATATCTATTATCATTCTTATTAAGTTCCCATAATGTTGAAATTTCTGATTTAGAAATAGTAGATGAAAATATATCAGGGCAATTATTTAATTCATAAGGATATTCAGTATAATCTATAAGTTGTTGGATTAAGTTGAGTCCTGGAATGTTCTTCTTAATAATTGAAATGTCTTTTGCTTCATTATTAATTATCATATAAGCTAGGGAAGAAGAGTCACCTTTTCTAGAAGATAAAGAATATATGTTAGGAGTTCTATTATTATTTGAATCTAATAAACCTAAAAGATTATAGTCTGATTGAAATATATTAATGAAATTATCTTTATTAAAAGTGAATATATAATTAATAGGATTTGAACTAATAGTAGTTCTAATTATAATTTCAGGAATATTATCTCTAGATAAGTCAATAAGATTAACTCTTATAGGAAAACTAGAATCTAGATCTCCTAAGTATTTACTACCATCAGAATTAGATAATGTATATACATTATCTTGACTATGTATATTTACAATATATTTATTAGATTCTTTAATAATTTCTAATTTATCTAAAAATCCGTCCCCATCTAAATCAAAATCTGAATAAGTATTATTATTTTCATAATTTAAAACAGAAATATATTGTTTTTTATTTAAATAAAGGAATAAAGAAGAAAATAGTATAAATATAATAAGAAAATATATAGTATAATGCTTTAAATTTTTTTTATTTAGTATTAAAAAGAACTTCATAATATCACCTCATTTAATTATATGAAGTAATTATGTTAATAATTCAAATTTATTACATTAAAAAGAAAAAGCCAGAAACTTAAGGTTTCTAGCTTAACTAATTTATTTACAGTCACTGCATAATCCATAAAAAAATAATTTATTTGATAATACTTTATAATCTGAACAATCCTCAGCAGTTTTATTTAAAGTAGAAAATGATATATTTTCTAAATCTGAAACCTTACTACAGTTTATACATTGAATATGTGCATGATCATGAGTTTTAGCATCATATCTAAAGTTTCCTTCACCAACATTAATTTCTTGAACTAAATTAACTTCTACTAAAGTCTTCAATGCTTTATAAACAGTAGCTAAACTCATAGTAGGATATTCAGGTTGTAGGGCTTTGTATATAATTTCTGCAGAAGGGTGATCAGTAATACTCATTAAATATTTATAAACAGCTAATCTTTGAGGCGTTAATTTTAATTTTCTTTCTCTAAAGATAGAAGTAATATTTTCCATGACGCACCATCCTTTATATCTATTCATATAATTATATAATGAAAAAGGTTATAAGTCAATAGTTATCTAATAATAAAAATAATCAATAAATAATTAATATTATTTATCATTTATTGATTAAATAAATGCTTCTATAAAAATAATATCATAAAAGTTTAAATTAAAATATAAAAAGTATTCTTAAATTTTAATAAATAAATGGAAACTATTCAAAGTTTTATATATTTACAACTTAATAATATTTAAAAATTAATATAATTAGTATATAATTAGTTCATATTGATTATTGAGGATGAAAACATGGATATATTTATTGCAAGACAAGGAATTTATAATATAAATGAAGAAGTTGTAGCCTATGAATTATTATATAGGGATTCTTTAAAAAATAATTTTAATAACGATATTAAAGATGAAGTAGCAACTTATAAAGTAATTGAAAATATTTCTTACTTTGGATTAGACATATTAACTGATGGAAAGAAAGCTTTTGTCAATTTTCCAGAGGAATTAATAAATAAAAATATTGCGACATTGCTTCCAAAAGATAAGGTTGTAGTTGAAATATTAGAAACTGTTAATCCAACAAAAGAAGTATTGGATAATTTAAGTGAATTAAAAAGTAAGGGATATGAAATAGCTCTAGATGATGTAGAAAATGAACTAGATATAATAAAGTTTGCTAAAGTTATAGATATTGTAAAAGTAGATTTTATTTTATCAAATTATAAAGCAAGAAGAAATATGGCTAAAATATGTAAAAAGTTAAATATTAAAATGTTAGCTGAAAAAATAGAAACTATTGGGGACTTAGAAGAAGCTAAATATTTAGGATTTGAACTTTTTCAAGGTTTTTATTATAGCAAACCATCAATTTTATTAGAAAAGGATATTACGGTTAAAAATAATAGTATTTTTATGATTTTGGTTGAACTTATAAAAGAAGACTTTGATATAGATAAAGTAGAAAATATAATGAAAACGGATGTAGCTTTAACATATAAATTTTTAAAGTTTATAAATTCTTCTTATTTTAGTTTTTTAAATGAAATAGGTTCTATTAAGCAGGCTATAATGCTTATAGGTAGACAGGAACTAAAAAAATGGTTATCTATTTTATCAGTAGTAGAAATAGCATCTAGTAAAAGTGATGAATATGCTAAAAATACTGTAATTAGGGCTAAATTTTCAGAAGGAATTGCAGAAATAATTGCTCCAAAAGAATCGGAATCAGCGTTTATGGTAGGACTATTTTCTAATCTACATATAATGATTGAGAAAGATATTAATTATTTTGTAAATACTCTTCCTGTAACAACTGAAATTAGAGAAGCTTTATTAGGTAAGGATAATATATTAAGAAATATATTAGATTTAGTTTTGGCTTATGAAAAGATAGAAAAAGAAAAGATAGTTATTTTAACAGAAAAACTTAATATAAATAAAGGATTATTGTGGAATATATATTCAAATTCTTTAAACTGGAGCAAGAAAGTAATAAAGTGATTAGTTATATTTACCTTTAATAATAAGGTAAATAGACACCTTGAGATAAAAAGGAAAAAATGGGGTTTATTTTTATAAATTTATATACTATAATATAAACGAATTATGGTTTATTATATTACAGGGTATCGGAGGTAAATTTATGAGTAAGTGTCCATTTTGGTCAAGTGCAAAAGAAAATATAAACTGCTATAATACTTGTCCTATGTATTCTGAAGATCGAGAAGGAGAGGTATGTCCTTTTAAAGAGTTACCAGCAAGCAATCTGAAAAATGTATTTGCTAATAATATAGAGAATCAGGGGATATATTATTCACAAAACAGATATTTAAATTATGATGAATAAGAAAAAATAATCAATTATTAAAGGAGTGCCAACTGGCACTCCTTTAATTTATGCATTTATGAAGTAAATCTTGCTTTAATTCCCAAAGCTTCTTAGATAAATCTACATAATAAGTATGAGGATTCTCAAATCTTAAAATTTCAGACCACATTCTTTGACTTTCAACCTTAGAAAACTCCCTTATTTCAAGAACAGAAGGGCTTTCATAAACTTGCTGTCCTTTATCAAAGACTTTAACCATGAGTTCTTTCAAATAATAATTAGTAACTCTTTTTTTCTTCCAGGTTTCAATAGGATGGAAAATATCAAGAGGTTTAGTAGTATCTATTATTTCCTCATTTAGTGTTATTAAATCTGCAATAGCATTATGAGTTTCCTTATCGTAAATTCTATATATTTTCTTAAATCCAGGGTTAGTTATTTTTTCAGTGTTTTCACTAATTTTTATTTTTGGAATAATTCCATTATCGCCGTCAACAGCAACTAGCTTATAAACGCCACCAAAAACTGGTTCTGATTTCGCTGTTATTAATCTTTCTCCAACTCCGAAGGAATCAATACAAGCACCTTGATTTAAAACGTCTCTTATAATATGTTCATCAAGAGAGTTAGAAACTATTATTTTACAATCTTCATAACCTGCTAAATCTAAAATCTTTCTACATTTTTTAGTTAAATAAGTTATATCACCAGAATCTATTCTAATTCCAGTTGGTCTTTTTCCTAAAGGTTTTAAAATTTCATTAAAAACTTTAATTGCATTAGGCAATCCAGATTTTAAAACATTATAAGTATCTATTAATAATGAACAATTATCTGGATATACTTCAGCCCAGGCTTTGAAAGATTCATATTCATTATCAAAAAGTTGAACCCAACTATGAGCCATAGTTCCTACAGCAGGAATATTAAAATATTTATCTGATATAGTACAGGCTGTTGAATCACAACCTCCAATAATAGAGGCTCTTGATCCATATATGGCACCGTCATAACCTTGAGCTCTTCTAGAGCCGAATTCCATTACAGTTCGCCCAGATGCAGCTCTGCAAATCCTATTAGCTTTTGTAGCTATAAGAGTTTGATGGTTAATTGTTAAAAGTATCATTGTTTCAATAAATTGAGCTTGAATAACAGGTCCTCTTACAGTAACAAGGGGTTGATTTGGAAAAACAAAGTTTCCTTCTGGTATCGCCCAAACATCACATTCAAATTTAAAGTTATATAGGTAATCTAAAAAGTCTTTAGAAAAGATATTTTTACTTTTCAAATATTCTATATCTGATCCTGTGAACTTAAGATTATTTAAATATTGTATAAGTTGATCAACTCCAGCCATAATACAATATCCACCATTATCAGGAACTCTTCTAAAGTACATATCAAAATAAGCAATTTTATTTTGAAGGTTTTTATCAAAGTAACCATTTCCCATAGTAAGTTCATAAAAGTCAACTAACATAGTTAAATTACGTTCGTTAGTTACATCAAATTTTATTAAGTTTTCCATATCTTTCTCCTCTTATTCTAAAATCCTTAAAATATATTATATTTCATAGAATACATAAAACATATAAATATATTGTACATCTACAGATATATTATTACAATATAGTTATTTAATAAGAAAAAAGTCAAGAATATAAACTAAAGTCATTAAGATATAGAAATGGAGTAGATATGAACAAGTTATTAGATAAATATCAAAAAGAGGCTGTATATACAAAAGAGAAAAGTCTTCTTGTAGTTGCAGCTCCAGGTTCAGGAAAAACTACAGTAATTATTAATAGAGTAAATTATTTAGTAGAGGACATTAAAGTTAAAATTGGTAACGTAATAGTTATTACATTTACTAGAGCGGCAGCAGAAAATATGAGAAATAGATATAGAAATATATTTAATAGAGAAAGAGCTCCTTTCTTTGGGACATTCCATGGATTGTTTTATAAAATCCTTTTAAAAGAAGGATATAAGGTGAAAATTATAGATGGCGGAATAGCATATAAGATAATAAAGTCAATTTTAAGTAAATACTCTGATGAAGTTAGTGATGATAAAGTAAAAGAGGCCTTAAATAACATATCTTTTTATAAGACATTATTAAAAGATAAGGAAAGCTTTGTTCCTACTATGCCAAGAGATGTTTTTGATGAATGTATTAGTAAATATGAAGGATACAAAAATAAAAGTGAGGTATGGGATTTTGACGATTTATCTATAAAGGTTTTAACTTTATTTAGGGAAGATAAAAATATTTTAAATAAATATAGAAAATTGTTTAAATTTGTATTAGTAGATGAATTTCAAGATTGTGATGAAATTCAAATAGAATTTTTAAGTTTAATTAACGAGGGAAATGAGATTTTTGCTGTAGGAGACGAAGATCAATGTATTTATAGTTTTAGAGGCTCAAGACCAGAATATATGGTTATATTCGATAAGCTATTTAAAAATGGTAAAAAGGCTTATTTATCAATAAATTATAGAAGTGAAGAGAATATAGTAGAAACCTCTAAGAAAATAATAAAGTATAATAAAAGTAGAAATAATAAATTAATTGAGCCTTTTAAAAAGACTAAAGGGTTAATTAAATTTTCTACTCCTTATGATGAAAAGATACAAGGGGAAGAAATCGCAGGAATTATAGAAAAGACAACAGAAGGTAATTTAAGAGATAATGTAATATTATATAGAACTAATATGGAAGCCAGAAGTATAATAGATGTGTTTACAAGAAGAAAAATCCCCTTTTTACTTTTGGATAAAGGCTATAACTTTTTTGAACACTTTATATGCAAAGATATCTTAGCTTATCTTAGACTTTCAATTAATATAAAAGATAAAGAAAGTTTCTTAGCAATTATCAATAAACCTTTTAGATATATAAGTAAAAGTAACTTGGAATATATAAGAAATAGCTATAAAGACGAATCACCTTTTGATATTTTAATGTTTAAAAAGGATACGCCTCCTTATCAAGGTAAGAAGTTAGATGATTTAAAAAAGGATATTCAATATTTAAATAAAATGTCCTTAGGGAGTGCTATTCAATATATAATAACAAGTCTTAATTATCAGGATCATTTAGTTAGCTATGGAGAAAGATATAACCAAAGTGTGGATGAACTTCAAGATATTGTGGAAGAATTTAAGACTGCAGCTAGTGGGTTTAAGACTATAAATGAATTATTAGCTCATGTAGAAAATGTAAAGTTAAAGATAGAGGAAAGTAAACAAGTAGAAGATGGCGTGATTTTAAGTACTATTCATGGTGTTAAAGGTATGGAGTTTAATAATGTATTTATAATTAATATTTTAGAAGAAACAATACCTCATAAATCTTCAATAGAGGAAAATTTAGAAGAAGAAAGAAGATTATTTTATGTTGGGGTAACAAGAGCCATAAAAAACTTATATTTATATTCTCCTAAAAATCAAAGAGGAACATTTAAAGAAGTTTCTAGATTCATAGAAGAAGGGGAGATTAGAGGTTTTAAAGAAAAAGAGGATTATGGAATTAAAAAAGGTGATATTATAGAACATAAGGCTTATGGAACAGGAGTAATTACGGAAGCGGAGGATGAAATTTTAAAGGTGGAATTTTCAAATAATATAACTAGAAGTTTTTCAACTAAAGTATTAATTGAAAACAATATAATAACAATACTAAATTAAAGTGTTCACTAATATTTTACTAAGATGTATAATCTTATTATGATAATAGATGATTAAGATATTTAAAAGAAGTTTTAGATAGAATTAAAAGGTTAAGTATAGTAAAATAATATGTTGATTATAGGTATTAAGATTATGAGGTGATAAAATGAGTAATGTAAATTTAGAGAATATTAAATTTGCGCTAGATGTAGGAACACGATCAATAATTGGTACGGTTGGAATAATAAAAGATGATAAATATAACGTTTTATTTGAAAAATATATAGAACATGAAGAAAGAGCTATGATAGATGGACAAATTCATGATATTAATTTAGTTGCTAAAGGGGTAAAGCAAATTGTAGATGAAATAGAATCAAAATTAAATATAAAGTTAGAAGAAGTTTCATTAGCAGCAGCTGGAAGATTTTTAAAAACTATAAATTCAAAGGGCTATATGGATCTTAATGTAGAAGAGGAAATACATAAAGAAGATGTTAGAAAGTTAGAGATTATAGCATTAAAAGAAGCTGAAAAGGTAGTAAATAAGAATACAGATGGAAAGTTATATTGTGTAGGTTATTCAGTGAAGGATTATTTCTTAAATGGATATCATATTTCAAACTTGGTTGGGCATAAGGGAGAAAATGCAGGAGCAGAAGTAATTGCAACCTTTCTTCCAAGATCGGTTGTGGATTCTTTATACACTGTAGTAAAAAAGGTAGGTCTTACTGTAAGTAATTTAACACTAGAGCCTATTGCAGCTATAGAAGCTGTAGTTCCTAAAAATTTGAGACTTTTAAATATTGCTTTAGTTGATATTGGTGCAGGAACTTCTGATATAGCAATAAGCTCAAAAGATACTATAGCCGCTTATGGAATGGTACCTCAAGCAGGAGATGAAGTTACAGAAGTTATAGTTCAAGAATGTTTAGTTGATTTTAATACAGCTGAAGAAATAAAAAGAAAATTAATGATAGAAGAATATGTTACATATACAGATATTTTAGGTCTTGAAAATACAGTAGAAAGTGAAAGCATAAAAAAGAGTATTAGACCTATAGTAACTAAAATAGCAGAAGGGATAGCAAGTAAGATACTAGAGCTTAATGGAAGTAAAGCTCCAAGTGCCTTATTCTTAGTTGGAGGGGGAGCTCATACTCCTTTTATGATTGAAGAATTATCAGAAAAAATTAATATGCCAATTCAAAGAATTGCAATTAAAGATAGAAAATCAGTAGTTGAATGTGTAAGTGATAATAATTTAGGCTCAGCTGGAGTTACTGTTCTTGGAATAGCTTTAGTATCATTAAGAAATGGAAAGAAGAATTTTATAGATGTAACTTTAAATGGAAATACAGTTAGTCTTTTTAACTCGCACAATCATACTGTTATGGATGTTATAATTCAAGCAGGTGTAAATCCTAGTATGCTTATAGGTAAAAATGGGAAAAATCTTAGATATAAATTAAATGGTGTTAAAAGAATTGAATTTGGGGAAAAGGGAAAAAATACAATAATAAAAGTGAATGGAAATATAGAAAGTTTAGAAAAAAATATTAAATCAGAAGATAATATAGAAATAACTTATGCTATATCGGGAAAGAATGGAAAAGCTAATATAATAGATCAAATAAAGAACTTTAATTGTACAAGTATATATATTGATAATAAGATTATTAATTTAGAACCTATAATTTTAGTAAATAATAAGGAAGAAGAAGGAAGCTATAATATAGTAGAAGATGATGATATAAATATTATTAATCCTAATAATATTTTGGATATTAAAAAATATATTATAAAAGATGAAAATATTATTATTAAAAAAGAAAACTTCCTTTTAGAAGATAACTATGAGGTTAAAGAAGGAGAACAGATAATGACCTTTAATAACTTAGAAGATATAAAAGAAGAAACTATAATTAAAGAAATTATAGAAGAAGTAGCTTTTGATAAAAATAATAATATAGAAAAAGAACATAAAGAGAAATTAGAAGAAAAAGAATATAAAGAAGAAATGGGAATAACAATTATATTTAATGATAAAAAGTTAACACTTTTAAAGCAAAAAGATTATATAATTGTAGATGTATTCAATTATATTGATTTTGATGTTAGTAAAGTAAAAGGAATTGTAAATTTAATATTAAATGGAGAAAAGGTAGGATATACCGCAAAGATAAAAGAAGGAGATAAAATCGAACTTTTTTTTGAATAATCAAGGTATATGGAAATAAATAATAAACAAATATACTATTTATTTATTTGTTTTTGAAGATGTCTAAAAGGGAGGGGCTATGAATTTTTTTAAGGAAGCAATGACTATTAAAGAGGAATTGGTTTCCATAAGAAGAAAGCTTCATGAAAATCCTGAATTAGGTATGGAAGAATTTGAAACTTCAAAATTTATAAAAAGGTTTTTGAAAAGTGAAGGTATTGAATTTAAAGAATATGCTATTACAGGAGTATGTGGAATAATAAAAGGTACTAAGGATTCTAATATAAAAGGCAAAACAATAGCTCTTAGAGCAGATATGGATGGCCTTCCGCTAGAAGATAAAAAAAACTGTAGTTACTCATCAAAGGTAAAGGGAAAGATGCATGGATGTGGTCATGATGCGCATACTTCTATTTTACTTGGTGCAGCTAAAATATTAAATAATAAGAAACATTTATTTAATGGGAATATTAAACTTATATTTGAACCAGCAGAAGAAACTATAGGTGGCTCCCAAATAATGATAGAAGAAGGAATTTTAGAAAATCCAAAAGTTGATTCAATTGCAGGTCTTCATGTAGAAGAAACCCTAGAATGTGGTAAAGTAATGGTTAAAGAGGAATATGTAAATGCAGCTTCAAATCCTTTTAAAATTAAGATAATAGGATATGGAGGACATGGGGCTTATCCTCATTTAACAATAGATCCAATAGTAATAGCTAGTCATTTAGTAATTGCTCTTCAATCAATAATTAGTAGAGAAATTAATAGTTTAAACCCAGCAGTAATTACAGTTGGATCAATTAACGGTGGAACAGCACAAAATATAATTCCAGAAGAAGTTGAAGTTAAAGGCATTATTAGAACTCTAAACAAAGAAGATAGAGCCTTTGCAGTAAAGAGGTTAGAAGAGATAACAAAAGGAATAACAGAAACTTTCAGGGGAAAAGCATCAATATATATAGAAGAATCTTATCCAAGTCTTTATAACAATAAGAATATGGTAAAATTATTAAAAGATATATCTAAGAATGTAATAAAAAGTGAAGATTTTATAGAACAAAAACATTCGAAGTTAGGTGTTGAAAGTTTTGCTTATTTTGCAGAAAAAGTTCCAGGAGTTTTCTATTTTCTGGGCTCAGGAAATAAAAAGAAAAATATTATACATCCAGCCCATAGCAATTTATTTGATATAGATGAGAAATGTTTACCAATAGGTGTTGCTCTCCAATGCGAAATAGCTCTTGAATATTTGACAAGAGAGTAATTTAATATTAATCTATATAAGTTATAATAAAATAAGTTATAATAAAGAGGCATTGAACACTTAGTGAAGTAAAGTGCAACGAAGACTGAGCTTAGTGTGAAAGCCCATCTACCGAAGCTTGTCTGAGGTAGATGTCCATTTTTGAAACTTATCTAAATATGTCAATTAGTATTTAATGTTATAAAAACATTAATAATATAGTAATAATTGAAAGGTAGATAATAAAAAGGGATTTCAAGAAAGAATACAAAAAACTAGGAGTGATTAGTTTGATAATAGAAATAGGAACAAATGAAGCAGGACAAAGATTAGATAAATTTTTAAGAAAATTATTAAAAGATGTACCTTTAAGTAAAATATTTAAAGCCTTAAGAAAAGGTGACGTAAGAGTAAATGGTAGTAAACAAAAGGAAAACTATTCTTTGCAAATAAATGATGTAGTAGAAATAAAATATATAACAAGTAAACCAGAAGATAAAAAGAATAAATATATAAAAGTTGATGCAACAGGAATGAAAATTACTTATGAAGATGATAATGTTCTTATAGTTGAAAAATGGCCCAATATTTTAGTGCATCCAGATGAAAAAGGAAAGGAACCTAGTTTAACAGATTATGTTCTTTCATATTTAAATGAAAAGGGTGATTATGTTCCAGAAAATGAAGTTACCTTTACACCAGCTCCTTGCAATAGATTAGATAGAAATACATCAGGAGTAGTTATATTTGGAAAAAGCTTTGAAGGCTTAAGAAGCATTAATGAAATGATAAGAGATGGAAAAGTTGAAAAGTATTACAATACTTTAGTTAAGGGAAAAATTAAAGATGGTTTATATAAAGCATATATTCATAAAAATGAAGAAGCTAATATTTCAACTATTTTTGATGAACCAGGTAAAGATACTAAAGAAATAGCTATGGAAGTTAAAACTATTAGAACTAACTTAGCTTACTCATTCTTAGAAATAAATCTAATAACAGGAAGAAGCCATCAAATTAGAGCTCATTTAGCTCATTTAGGAACTCCTATTATTGGAGATAATAAATATGGAGATAAGAAATTAAATTCTTTCTTTATAAATAAGTTTGGGTTAGATTGTCAGATACTTTACGCATACAAAATTGTCTTTAGGGAAGCACCTGAGAAATTAGGTTACTTAACAAATAAAACAGTAACAGAGAGTTTACCTCCAATATTTAAGAAAATAAAGAATGATGTTTTTAAATTTACTATATAAATAAAAGGTGATTTGAATGGAGAATAAAAAAGCTGGTAATGGGTTCTTAATACTGTCTCTTGCAGGTATTTTGGGAAAATTATTATCTGCTATGTATGTACCCCTATTGACGAACGTGTTAGGGGACACTGGGTATGGAATATACACAGGTGGATATGATATATTTGTGTTTTTAATTGCAATAACAAGCCTTGGAGTGCAGCCTGCAGTAACTAAGGTTGTAACAGAACTTAGAACAACAGGGAACAATAAAGATGCTTTAAGGGCTATGAAGATAGCAATAAAGTACTTTACAATTATATCTATAGTAATAGCAGTAATATTTGCTATTACGGCTTTTCCAGTTGCTAAAGCAATTAATAGGGAAGAATCTGCATTAACATTTATATTCCTAGCACCAGCTATTATTTTTGCAGCAGTTTTAGCATCTTACAGAGGTTATATGCAAGGAATAGAGGAAATGCAAACCTTAGCAATTTCTCAATTAATAGAGCAATTTGTAAATGTAATACTTAGTTTAGTATTTGCAGCAGCTTTAATAGCTATTACAAGTAGTAATGATTGGGGAAGTGCTGGAGGAACTGTAGGAACTTCTTTAGGTGCTGTAGTTGCGATTATATATATCCTTTATATATATGAGAAAAAAGGTTATAGAGAAGAAGAAAATATAGTTTCAACTACAAGAAGTAAAAAGGTTACTGATAAAAAAATAGTTAGAAAGTTATTTAGTTATGCTATTCCAATTTGTCTTGTTGCAGGGGTTCAAAACTTTGCAGGAGTAATTGATACAATAACAGTAGGAATGAGCCTTGAAAAAGCAGGACTTGTAGATGAAGTATATAATTTATCAGCTACCTTATCTTACTATAAAACTTTAGTATATGTACCATTAGCTATAGTTACAGCCCTTGGAACTTCAATATTTCCAAAGGTAATTAAAGCTTTTGTAAACAAAGATAAAAAGGATTTGAAAAGTCAAACTACTTATGCTTTTAGAATAACTTATATTATAGTTATACCCGCTACTTTTGGATTAGCTATTTTAAGTAAAGAAATATACAGGTTCTTATTTAACGCATCTACAGGTTATGAATTATTAACCTTTGGATCAGCATTACTTATATTTATGTCAATAACAACTATACAAAGTGTTATATTACAAGGTATTAATAAATTATATTTAATAATAGCTTCAGCATCAGCAGGGCTTGTAGCTAAAATAATATTAAATTTAATATTAGTTCCAATAGAGAGTTTAAACATAATGGGAGCAGTAATTGCAACCTTTGTTTCCTTTATAATCCCAACTATAATAAATCATAAAAAAATAGAAGGATTCTTTAAAGTTAAAGTTCCTATAGTAAAACAAGCTATTATACCTGCAATATGTTCAATTATTATGACTGGTGCTATATTTATAACTAAATACCCAGTACTTAAAGCTGCAGAATTTCTAGGGGGAGGTAGAATAGTAATTGCTATTTCTACTCTAGTATTAATAGCTATAGGTGGAATGGTTTATATTTATTTAATGATAGCACTTGGAGGGATAAGAAGAAAAGATTTAGACCTTATATCACCAAGACTATTTAAATTATTACCAAGAAAACTAAGAAAAGAACTTATATAAGGTGAATTTGAGAGCGGAAATTAAACTGAAGGAAATAATTCAGCCGAGCTGAATTATAGAGTGATATTTAAAGAAGGATTTTATTATAATTATAATGAAATCCTTCTTTTTTTAATATTAGTCAAATAAATGATATAAATTTTATTGGTAATTATTTATAACGGATTAATTTATTATTATAAAATGTTATAAGTACGTGAAACCTTTTGGTTAGGTAATGTATCTAACTAATGAATAAGTTGTTAGCTAGCAATTTTAAGTGTGAAAGGAGTAGATATGGAAAATATACTGAGCTTTAGAACTAAGGCATCAAAAGTGGATAAGAAAGAAGTTTCAGAAAAGGAATTAATAAAAATGTCTATAAAAGGTGATTATGAAGCCTTTGGTGAAGTAATTAAGATTAATAAAGAATATTTATATAAAATGGCATTTATTTATGTAAAGGATGAGGACAAATCTTTGGATATTCTTCAGGAAAGTACTTATAAAGCTTTTAAGAGTATTAAAACATTAAAAGAGCCTAAGCACTTTAAGACATGGATAACTAGAATAGTGATAAACATAGCTATAAGGATATTAGAAAAAGAGAGTAAGTTAGTCTATCTAGAGGATGATAATCCATTGCTTAAAGAAAACTCAAAACTAGATATGGAAGAAAAACTAGATCTTTACAATGCTATTGATATGTTAAAAGAAGAATATAGAGTTGTAATAATAATGAAATATTTTAATGATATGAAAGTTGATGATATAAGTGAATTGCTTAATATTCCTGAAAACACAGTAAAAACTCAATTAAGTAGAGCAAGAAAAAATTTAAAGGACATATTAAAGGAGGGATATTTAGATGATTAATAAGGAATTTGATAATATAAAAATACCAGATAATATTAATGACGCTATAGATATGGGGATAGATAGAATAAGAAAAGAAAAAAACAGTATAAAGAAAAGAAAAAAAAGAATAATTGAGGCCATTGCAGCATCTTTAACATTTATAATTCTACTTGGAATATCAAACCAAACTTTTGCAGAAAACATTCCAATTTTAAAAAATGTTTTTAAGCTTTTTGAAAATAACTATATAAAAACAACAAATATACCCAAATATAACTATTCTGAATATACAGACTTTATAGGTTTAACAGTTGAGGATAATGGGATAAAGATAAATATACAAGAAGTTATGTACGATGGAAAAGGTGGAATGTATGTTTCGTATAAGGTTGAAAGTTCGGAACCTTTTGGATATAACACTACAAGCTATCCTATTAATTATGAAATTGATCCAATTGAAAGTACAGCAATAATTGATGAGAATACAGAATATGAAACTAAGTCAATAACAAATATGTGGATTGAACAAAATAATTCTGTTAGTTACTCAGAAGCGAAATTAGATAGCTGGAACATAATTGAAGGAAGTATTATTGATGAAAACACATTTGCAGGAATAATTTGTTATTGGGTTCCAAATACAGAATCAGGAGAGTACCCACAAAGCTTTGAGGCTAAAATAAATATTAGTGAAGTATCATTACCATATAAAATTCAGGATTGGAATAATGTTGGAATAGAAGGTAATGAGAAATATTCAGTTAAAGGTAATTGGAGTTTTAATATACCGGTTAAAATATCAAATTCATTTATGGCAGAAACTAAAGAGACAGTTATAAATGAAGAAAAAGATGGGTTTTTATTAGAAAAAATAATTGAAGATCCTCATAGAATTACTGCAAAGATTGTACCTTTAAATGAAGAAAATCAAAAGAATCTTAAAGGATATAGAGATAAGGTACTTCAATTACATGGTGGATATCTTTTAGGTTCAGAGGGAATTGTACAATTAAGTTGGTCACAGCCAATGGTTGCTGAAGCCATTACTAATGAAAATAAGGATGTTCCTGGAACGTTTTATATAGGAATTTCTAAAGAAATCGGAGATGAAAAGGGTGAGGAGTACGAAATTGTAGTAGAAGATAATCTAAGAGGTGGACAACCTTGTACAAAGGATTGTGAAAACTTAGAATACCATAAAAACTCTATACATCCAACAATTATTAAATTTGATACTAAAATAAGTAATAAATACTAAAAGGTTTAACTATTTAGGCTCTATGAATTATGCAGGTTATTTTAGTAACCAATAAAAATATAGAGTATAGATAAATTAATTGTTAAAATTTAATATTATTAAATATATGGTATAATTAAATATATGAATTGTTTAGTAATTTCAGAATTTAGGTGGATAGGAGAACGTTTATGAGAAAAATTGTGATATGTTTATTATTTGCTGTAACTTTATTAACAGGGTGCGTTTCTAAAAAAGATAGTAGCTTGGGTGATTTAAAGAACAAATCAAATAAGGAAACTATTGAAAGTAGTAAAAATACAAATGAGCAAGATGATACTACCTCTAACAATAAAATTATTGATGAAGTTAAGGATTATATTCTTAACGGCCAACAAGACAAACCAGAAGCGTTGAAGTTAAAATGGAGTAAAACTTTCTTAAATGAGACTGATATAGAAAGTTTATACAATGATTTCTTAGAATCATCAGGTAAAAAGGATGATGTCCAAGAATTTGCAAAGTATATAACTGAAAATGCACCTATATTAAAAAATTGGGAAGAGTTATTTAAAAAAGATGTTTATGAGACTTATAAAGAAAAGATTGTTAATATAAAACGCGTAGAAGATGGCTTATATGAAGGTTCTGTTATAATTAATGGAACTGAAACTCCTTATGTTATTGTATCAGCAAGAACAGGGTATTACCATGGGACTAGTGGAACAATACAAAGTACAGATAATAACGCTAATACATCATTAACAAAGCAAAGTTATCTTAATCAATTAGATAAATTAAAATCTGATTTAGAATCTTCTAAAGATACAAGATATGCTAGTCCAGTAACATTAGACCTTATTGAGGCTGCCAATGATGAATATAAATTATGGGATGATAAGCTAAATGAAATTTATTCTGTTTTAAAACAAGAATTACCTAAAGATAAGATGGATAAGTTAACAGAAGAAGAATTAAATTGGATTAATGTTAGAGACGAAAAAAGTAAAGCTGCCAGTAAGTTAAATGAAGGTGGGAGTATTGCTCCATTAAATGAAGTAACTAGTTTAATAAAAAGCACTAGAGATAGATGTTATGAATTAGTTAATAAATATATAATAGAAAAAGAATAGTTTATAAAAATAAAATTGCAATATCAGTTAAAAAAAATATTGGGGATTTGGAATTGGAAGTGCAGTTATGTAACAATTAATAAAATTTGCTAAATATAATGATTCTATAAAGAATATTAGCCTTGGTGTTAGAGCATCTAACCAAAATGCAATTAAACTATATGAAAAACATGGATTTGAAAAAATCGGTACCCATAAAAATTTCTTTTATATTGATGGTAAATATCATGATGAAATATTAATGGATTTATATATTCAATAAAAAAGCAAGAGGTAGTCTAAAACTAGACTACCTCTTGCTTTTATTACAAATTAATATTTCAACTTAAGGGAAAATAGTTAAACGTACCAGTGATCATATGGTATAATTTGTATATTAGAAGTTTGAATTAATGTATATAGTATTAACATGATTAACGAGAGGTGATTAAATGAGTGAATTAAATTCAATTGAGAATATCAGTTGCCCATCATGTGGTAATCATAATATAAAAGTTATAGTTGAAAAAGAAAATGAAAATTATGATTTATTCAGTGGTATTATTGGAACTATTTGTCTTGGACCAATTGGAATGTTATGTGGATTATGTTGTGCTGATGGAGAAAAAAAGAAAATAACCTGTATATGTAACGATTGTGGAATGAGGTTTAATGGATGACAGGAAAAGATAAAATATGGATTACTCTTATGAGAATATTCTCTAACACATGCCATCAAAAGGCTAATCGAAGTTTTTTTATTTATAATTATCAATTTCCTATATGTGCAAGATGTACAGGTTTACTATTAGGATATTTTTTAGGGACAATAATATTATTCGTAGGTGAAATCTCACTTAAACTAAGTATAACATTTATTATAATTATGTTTATTGACTGGTTTGTTCAATATAAAGGCATTAAGATATCCAACAATTACAGAAGGTTATTTACTGGCTCTTTATGTGGAATTGGCGTAATGGGTATTTTGTCTTGGATATATATCTACTCTTGTGACATATTTTAAAGTTTATATAAAGAATTTATAAATCTAACTCCAAAATAACTTTTATTGATATAAAGGAAAAAAATAAAGTGGCATAACGGAAGGAACATCTAACTCAGACAAGCTTCGGTAGATGGGCTTTCACACTAAGCTTAATATGCATTTCATTTGATTTCACTAAGTGTTCAATGCCTATGGTAAGCAATTAGAATTTGTTTAAGGAAGCTCCTACTCATATGCAATCGTATGAGTAACTTCGAATAACTAAATCAAAGATTTAGGTTCTCAGTCAAAATAATATAGGCTAGACCTTAGAGTTGTTGGTTTGTCTGAGGGTACCGAGTTAACCAAAACTCTTGGTCTAGAATCTATTATGAACCTAGAAATTCTTTGCGAAACCATGGAGCTGATGAAGTATAACACTTTATTTTTTCGTAGTTTCATTCACATATAAGTTAATTCTTATCATTCTTCTTCGATACCAAAGAAAGATAGCAATATAAATATTATAAAAGTTACAGAAGTTATAAATAAATTTTTAAAAATGAAAAAATTAGTTAATAAATTATCAGTTACTAATTTCAAAACTACAAAAGTTAAGATTGATAAAAGAATAAATATAAATATATTAGTTTTAGATAAATTTAAATATATATGTTTATTAACTTCTCTTAAACTAATATAGAGGCTAACACAGGATGTTATAAATATTGTGATTCCATAACCCATAATATTTATGGCGTTATTACCTACTAAAACAAAAAGACAAACCAATTCAATTACAGAAACTATAAGTGAATTTTTAAGTATAACCCCTTGTTTATTTAAGCCATTTAATATTCCGTACATAGTCATAGATGTAAATAATATTGGCATACTAAAAGAAGCAATTCTAATATAATTTCCTAAATCATTTCTTGAATAAAACATTTGCCCTAAAGAGTCTGGTATTAAATTACAAACAATTAAAGTCGCAAGTCCAAGTAAAAAGGCAATCTTCATAACTTTTTTTATACGAGTAGTGGCACTATAATAATCTTTTCTACTTAAGGTTTCAGAAAGATCAGGAATTATAAGAGAATTTATTGAAGTTATCACTATCATAGGAAAAGTAACAATAGTTAATGCCATACCATTAAATTTACCTATCATAGATAAAGCAACAGAAGAATTAAACCCAGAAGCTACAAGTCTTCTTGGAACTAATAAAGCAGAAGCTGTTCCAAATAAGTTGCCTAAAAAACCATTTAAACATAAGGGGAGAGCTATAATAAGTACATTAAACAATAATTGAGAGGTTCTTTCTGGCTTTTGATAAGAAGGAGGCATATCTTTTTTAACTTTTCTGTAGTAAAAAAATAGAAGAATTAAGCTTTGTAGTTCTCCAATAGCTAGAGAAACATAAGCTAGAGTTACAAAAGTAGTAATGGTTTTAGCTTTAAATATATAAATTAACAAAGCTATTATTAAAATACGTAAAGCTTTTTCTAAAATATCAATAAAAGAAGGAATTGTTATTTTAGAAACTCCATAAAAGTATCCTTTCAATATATTGGAAAGAGATATAAATATCATAGCTGGGCAAGTAACTCTAATTGCATTTACTGTTCTCATATCGTGAATTCCAAATTCACTAATATAAGGTGCTAAAAAGAATACAGTTATTCCAATTATTAATGCCCAAATAATATTAAACATAGCAACTAGCTTTATAGTTCTATTTATATTATTATAATCACCTTTAGCTTTATATATAGCAGAAACCTGAGAAATTGCAGCTATAATGCCAGCAGTCATCAAACAGATAAATAGATTATATATAGGCATTACAAGACCATATAAACCAATGCCTTCAGGGCCTATAAGTTTTGATAAGTAAATTGAAAAGATAAAAGCTAATAAACCAGTGGTTATATTTGATAAAGTAAGTACAAAAGAGTTTTTAAAAAAACTACTATTTTTCAAGAAAATTCACCTCCATAATACAATTATATCTATTCTTAAAATTTAGGAATTATAACTATAAAGATTTAACATAAGATAATAAAAATTATAAATAAATTAGAAAATAAGAATAATCTATCTATTTTAAAATATAAATTAAACTAAGGCATATTCAAAAAATAGATTAGTATGTTTATCTATTATTTATTTTTATATGACCAATAAAAAAATGGAGGCTAAAATGAAAAGATTTATAAAGTTTTTATTTATTTCAGCGATTGTAGTTTCTATATCTTTTGGAATATTAAAATTAAAAAATAATTATGATGTGAAAGTTTTTAATAAAGACTTAAGTTGGTTAATTAAACTAAAGGGGATAGAAAAGGCTAAGTCTTTTGATTTTGATAATGAAGGAAACTTATATATAGCTTTTCAAGATACAATAAGAATTGTAAATAATGATGGCAATAATAAAGTTATTATAAGAGAAAGTAAATTAGATATATTAGATATTATTTATCATAAAGAAAAGTTATATATAGCTACAGATAATAGAATTATAGAATATGATTTGAAAAAAAATAATTATAAAGATATTGTTACAAACATACCTAATTTAGGTATAAATAAAAAGGTGAATTTACTTATAAAAGAAGATAATTTATTCTTTTCAGTAGGGAGTAATACAAATGATGGAATAGTAGAAAAAAAGGGAGATAAAGAAGAAGTTCCAACTTTAACATGGATATTAAATGGTTATAATTTTGGACCGGAAAATACAGGAATATTTACCTCTTATTCTATTAGTACAGAAAATGGAGAAAAAGTTGAGGGTAATATAATTGGAAATGCTTCAATTATGAAATATAACATAGCAATAGGAGAGTTAGAACTATATGCTCACGGATTAAGAAATGTAACAGGTTGGGATTTTAATAAAGAAGGAAAAATCATAGCTTCAATAGGAGGAATTGAAAATAAAGAGCCTAGAAATATAAATAACGATAAAGATTATATTTATAATATTTCAGAAGATAGATGGTATGGATGGCCAGATTATAGTGGAGGAGATCCTATTACATCTCCGAGATTTTATGGAGGAAGTGAAAATAAATTTTTAATAAAGAATCATATTGATAAAAATCCTAGCAAAGGAATTTATCAACATAATTCTGTTAGCTCCATATATGGACTTGCTATAGATAAAGAAGGAAAGGTTATAGAAGAAGATGAAATAATTTTTTCTGATATAAAGGATGGAGGAATTTATTCTCTAAATAAAAAATTAAAGCTAAAGAAAATTATTGATTTAGAAGAAGGAAGCAAAATTGAAAAGATAAAAGAATTAGATGGTAAGTTTTATATATTAGATAGTGGATTTGGATGTTTATTTGAACTTTCAAAAGCTAATAAAATAAGTAGTATTGGAATAAATAAGATTGCTATTTTAGGCTCAGTAATTCTTTTGATTTCTTTAATATTTGGTCTGACAGAAAGAAGAAGAAAAAAGAAAATGAATAAAACTAAAGATTAGAAATTGAAATATAAAATAAAAATAAAAATAAAAAGGTGGAGGTAAAGTAAGATGGAGAAAACATTAATACTAAATTTAGGAAATGTTAAATTTGAAGGTGATATATTAGATGTTGGAGAAAACTCTGGTATTATTTATAATATTAGTAGAGAAACTATGGGGGAAATTGCCGTAGACTATATAGGTGATAATGATGGCAGCGAAATTAAAGAAGAGTACGATATTTGTACTATGTTTTTTTCTTTAAGCAGTATTATGAGTACTTATAATAAAGGAAGGGTTATAAAAGAAGTAAGTAAATACCTTAAAAAAGGTGGAGAAATATATATATGGGATATAAATAAAGAAATTAAAACTATTGTTAAAAACAAGATAATGGCAATTATGCCTTCTGGAAAGGTAAAAGAATTTAAATTTAGAAATATAAATCCTTTATGCAAATCAACTATCGATAATAATGAGAAATTACTTGAAAAATATTATAAAATAGAAGAAACTAAGTTATGGGAGGATATTCATTTTATAAAAGGAATAAAATTATAAACTGAGAGGAAGATACTTATGAAAATTTTACTTACAGCTATTAATACAAAATTTGTTCATAGCAATTTAGCTGTTAGATATTTAAAAGCCTTTACTAAGGACATGGATTACATAGGAGAAATAAGAGAGTTTTCTATAAATGATAGAGATGAAAAAATCCTAGAGGAAATTATAAAAGAAAAACCAGATGTAGTTGCTTTTTCAACTTATATTTGGAATATTGAAATTATAAAAAGATTATCAAATTTAATAAAATTAGTAGATGATAAGATTGAAATAATATATGGTGGTCCAGAAGTATCTTATGATAGCCCAAACATACTAAAAGAATTAGAGGGAGATTATATAATAGAAGGTGAAGGAGAAAAAACTTACAGAGAATTTGTTGAATACAAATTAGGTAAAAGAGAATTACATGATATAAGAGGTCTTCATTATAAAAAAGAAAAACAAGTTTATTCAAATGGTAAAAGGCCTTTAATGAATATGGATGAACTTGTATTTCCTTATGAGGAAAGTGAAAATTTAGATAATAAAATAGTTTATTATGAAGGGTCAAGAGGCTGTCCATTTAACTGTAAGTATTGTCTATCTTCAACTATTCATGGAGTGAGGTTCTTAGATATTGATAGAGTAAAAAGAGAATTAGAATATTTTATAAAGAAAGAAGTTAGGCTGGTTAAGTTTGTTGACAGAACTTTTAATTGTAATCACAAATTCACTATGGAAATATGGGAGTTTTTAATAAACCAAGATACAAATACAAAGTTCCATTTTGAAATATCAGCAGATATATTAAAGAATGAAGAAATTGAACTTCTAACAAAAGCTCCAATAGATAGATTCCAATTTGAAGTAGGAGTTCAAACTACAAATGATAAGGTATTAAATAAAATAAATAGATTTGTAAACTTTAGTGATATTAAAGAAAAAGTAGAAGAATTAGAAAAGGTAAAAAATATAAAGCAACATTTAGATTTAATTGCTGGACTACCAGGAGAAGATTATGAATCATTCAAAAAGTCCTTTAATGAAGTGTATTTAATAAAACCAGAGGAAATACAATTAGGTTTCTTAAAGCTTCTTAGGGGTTCGTCTATGAGAGAAGAAGCTGAAGAATATGGTATGAAATATTCACCATATCCACCTTATGAAATAATAAAAACTAAGGATATAAGTTATGATGAATTATTAATATTAAAAAAAGTAGAAGAAATGGTAGATAAATATTATAATTCAGGGAAATTTAATAACATAATAAAATATTTAGTAAACAAGTTTGAAACACCTTATGAATTTTATTTAACTCTTGGAGAATATTTTGATTATAAAGGATACTTTAATAGGAATATAGGAAATGTTGAGTATTATAAAGTATTTTTAGATTTTAATAGGGAAATATTAAAAGAAGATAATAAAATACTAAAAGAAATAGTAAGATTTGATTATCTATGTTTTAATAAAAAAAGAGGCATTCCTGAATTCTTACAAAGTTCAATAGATAAAGAAAAGGAGGAAAAGATAAAATTACAAATAAGAGAGAAATATTCTCTAAGAGATTATTATATTGAAAGGTTTTACATAAATATAGATTGTTTTATTAAAGATATGGAAGTGAAATTAGAAGAAGATTTTTATTTGTTTGGATATAAAGGTGAAATAATAAATATAACAAAAGAAGTTATATAGATATTAGTATTAAATAATAATATATATTATTAAATACTAATATATAATATTATTTAAAATTAAATTAAAAATATAAAAAATATAAAAACATATTTATTGAAAATAATGGTGAGTTGTGTATAATAAGAATTAAAGAGTATTCAATACCATATAGGATATTAAATTTTAGTACCATATATGATATTAATTCTTTTATTACAAATTTAATTTAAAGGTGGTGATATTTTGGCGTTAGAGGCACTGAATGAAATCAAAAATGCAGAAAAAAGGTCAGATGAACTTATTCAAGAAGCAGTTAACAATTCTAAAGAAATTGTTAAAAATGCAGTAATAGATGCAGAAAGTAAATTCCAAAGAATAATAGAAATAGCAGAAAAAGAAAAGGATAAACTTTTAAAACAATCAGAAGAGGAAGGTGCTAAGGAAGCAGAACCTATACTTAAAAAAGGTGAAGAAGAAATAGCAAAGATAAAAAACCTTTCAGATGAAAAGAAAAATAATGCTATTAATTTAATCGTTGAGAGGATAGTGAAGATTCATGGCAATAGTTAAGATGAAAAAATTCACCTTGCTTACCTTTGAATCTAAAAAACAAGAATTAATTAAGCAACTACAAAACTTATCTAAAGTAGAATTTATAAATTTACAAGATGAAAGTATTTTAGAAAAGTATGAAGAGCTTAAAGGATTATCAAAATATGATATAGATTCAGAGTATGATAAGGATGAAGAAAATTTATCTAAAACTAAATTTGCTCTAGAGTTTCTGAAAAAGTATGTTCCTAAAAAATCATCATTTAAAGAAATGAGAGAAGGGAAAATAACTCTTACTTTAGATGAATTAGAAGGAAAAGTTGAAAATTCAAATTGGACTAAAAGTTATGATAAATTAAAAGAAAAAGAGGCTGAGATAGCAAGTCTAGATTCTAAAATATCAAAACTTCAAGTAGAAATAGAATTGTTAACACCGTGGCAAGATTTAGATGTAGCCTTAGGTGAATTTGATAACTTAAAAGAAACTTCTTATTTTTTAGGTACTATAAACAAATCTTATGAAGATAAATTACAAGAAGAAATATCAAATGTATATATTGAAATAATTTCAAGAAACGTAAATGATATAAATCTTTTAATTTTATCAAATAAAGATGAGGGAAATAATATATCAGAAGTTCTAAGAAGCATTGGATTTAGTTACTTTAAAACAGAACATAAAGATGTTCCATTGAAAACAATATTAAATAGCAAACATCAAATTGAAGAATTACAAAGTAAAAAGTTCTTTATACAAGAAGAAGTTGCTAGTTACGAAGATGATTTGAAAATAATTCAATTAGCTTATGATTACTATATGAATAAAGTTAATAGAATAGAAGTTTCAGGTAATTTTCTTAAAACTAAAAATGTAGCAACGATTCAAGGATGGGTTGCAGATGAAGATCAAGATAAAATTAAAGATATCTGTAATAAGGTTCTTTTAGAAGAATATTTTATAGACTTTGAAGATGTAAAAGACGAAGAAATAGACGATGTTCCTATAAAACTTAAAAATGGAGAATTAGTTTCTGCTTTTGAAAGTGTAACAGGAATGTATAGTTATCCAAAATATAATGAAATAGATCCAACTCCATTATTAACACCATTTTATTTGATATTCTTTGGAATGATGGTTGCTGATGCTGGATATGGTCTAGTGGTTTTAATAGGATCATTTTTAGCAATGAGATACTTAAAGCTTGAAGAAGGAATGCATGATTTTGCAAAGTTTTTCTTCTACTTAAGTTTTCCAACAATTTT
This sequence comes from Clostridium sp., assembly GCA_029257045.1. Lineage (GTDB taxonomy): Bacteria > Bacillota > Clostridia > Clostridiales > Clostridiaceae > Clostridium. The sequence continues at coordinate 17,377 of JARIDB010000176.1, read as the reverse complement.
CTTTGGACTAATTTATGGGTCATTTTTTGGAGATTTAATAGTTTTACCAACACAATTAATAGATACTAATAATGATGTAATGACAATAATTATTTTATCTTTAGCCCTTGGAGTAATTCAAATATTCTGTGGACTAATAATAAAAGCTTACTCATTAATTAGAATAGGAAAGATCAAAGATGCTATATATGATTCATTCTCATGGATGGTAATATTAACATCTATTGGTGGAATGGTTGCAGTTAGTTCATTTAATTTACCAGCAGTTTTAGGAACAATATTTAAAGTTCTTATGATAGTAGGTATGGTAACTATAGTATTAACTGGTGGTAGAGAAGAAAAAACAAAAGGTGCTCAATTAGGACAAGGAGCCTATGCATTATATGGAATAACAGGATATATAGGAGATTTAGTATCTTATACAAGACTTATGGCTCTAGGATTAGCAGGGGGTTCTATTGCAGGAGCTTTAAACCTACTAATTGGAACATTACCAGGGGTTGCGGCAATACTATTTGCGCCTCTATTATTTTTATTTGCTCATGTATTTAACTTAGGATTATCATTACTTGGTGCCTATGTTCATACAGCAAGACTTCAATATGTAGAATACTTTGGAAAGTTTTATGATGGTGGCGGAAAGCCATTTAAGGCTTTTAAAGTTTCAGAAAAATATGTTAATATTAAAAGAATTTAGGAGGAATTGAAAATGGAAATGTCATGGATTAAATTTTTTATAGAAAATAATGGTGGAATTATATTCGCAGCTTTAGGAGCGGCTTTAGCAGTAGGTTTAGCTGGAATAGGTTCAGCTAAAGGTGTTGGAATAGTTGGGGAAGCTGCAGCAGGATTAGTTACAGAAGAACCAGAAAAATTCGGTAAAGCATTAGTACTTCAATTATTACCAGGTACACAAGGTTTATATGGATTCGTTATCGCATTCTTAGTATTTAGTAAAATGTCTTCAGGAATGGATTTAACACAAGGATTCTATTTATTATTTGCTTGTTTACCAATTGCATTTGGTGGACTTTGGTCTGGTATAGCTCAAGGTAAAACAGCAGCAGCAGGTATTCAAATATTAGCAAAAAACCCTGAACACAATACAAAAGGAATCATATTATCAGCAATGGTTGAAACATATGCATTATTAGGATTCGTTATGTCATTCATGTTGGTAAGTAAAGGATTCTAAGATTGGAGAGATAAGGCTATGGCAAGTGTAAATAATCTTACTTCTAAAATCCTTAAGGATGCAGAAGAAAGAAAAGAAAGTATCTTAGCTTCAGGAGAAGAAGAAAAAGAAAAAATTCTATCTAAAAAATTAGCTAAAGCCAAAGAATTAGAAGAAGAAATAATAAAAAAAGCAAAAGTTGAGGCAAAAAGCAAAAAAAGAAGAATTTTATCATCAGCTTCTCTAAAAGTAAGAAATGATAAATTAACAGTAAAGCAAGAAGTTATAAAAGAAGTTTTTGAAAAAAGTGTAGAAAAATTATCTCTTATTTCAGGTAATGAATTATTAACTTTTATAAGAGAATCTATCCTTACCCTTGGAGTAATAGGAGATCAAACTATGATTTTAAATAAAAGTGGTATGGATTTTGTAGATTTAACTTTTATGTACGAATTAAATCAAGCTTTAGGAGAAAAAGGTAATATTAAATTATCTCAAGAAGTAGGCGACTTTAAAGGTGGATTTATTTTAGAAAAAGATGGAATACAAATAAATAATACATTTGAAGCTTTAGTTAGTTCATTAAGTGATGAATTGGAGTTTGAAGTAGCAAGAGCATTATTTAATTAAGGAGGGTAAGATATGGATGTAATGAAATTTACCCAAGCTGTTTCAAGAATCTGGGTCTTAGAAACAAGACTTCTTGATAAAGCTAAAATTGATAGAATGATTGAAGCGACTTCAGCAACTGAAGTTCTTAGAATATTAAATGAAACTGAATATGCAAATGTTTCAACTAATGTAAAAAGACCAGAGGATTATGAGGAAATTTTAACAGCAGAATTAAGCAGAATTTATAACTTATTATATGAAATAAGTCCAGTTAAAGAAGTTGTTAAAATTATGAGCCTAAAATATGATTACCATAATATTAAGGTTATTCTAAAAGAAAAAGTTTTAAGAAAAGATTTTTCAAATATGTTAATTAAACTTGGAAATTTAGATATTCAAGATATTAGAAATAAGGTTAATAGTGATAACTATAAATCTTTAAATGGTAATTTAGGAAAAGCAGTAGCTGAAGCTTTAAAAACTTTTGAGGATACAAAAGACCCTCAAAAAATTGATATTATAATAGATAAATATATGTTTATTGAATTAATAGAAATAAAAGATGCTTTAAATTATAAGTTTATTGATAACTTAGTAAAAGCAATGGTAGATTCAACTAATATTAAAACATTACTTAGAATAAAGAAACAAAACAAAGGGAAAGATTTTGCAGAAGAAGTTATTGTAAATGGAGGAGCTATAGATAAGAGTAAATTAGTTAATTTACTAAATGAATCTCCAGATAATATAATGAATAAACTTCAAAGTACTATATATTCAAACTTTGTAAAAGAAGGAATTGAAAGCTATATAGAGACAAATTCAGCAAATCTTTTAGAAAAATTAAGTGATAACTATATAATGGCATTAATGAAAGGTTCAAAGTTAGTTACTTTTGGACCTGAGAGAATACTATCATATATTTATGCTAAAGAAACTGAAATTAAAATTATAAGAATTATAATGGTTGGCAAGCTTAATAATATTGCTGAGGAAGTAATAGTAGAAAGGCTGCGTGATATTTATGTATAAGAAGATTGGCGTTGTAGGGGATAAGGATTCAGTATTAGCTTTTAAAGCCTTGGGAATAGATGTATTTCCTGTAGTTGAACCTGATGAAGCTAGAAGAGCTATAGATAATTGTGCAAAGAGTGATTATGCAGTTATATTTGTAACAGAGCAGATAGCACAAAAGATTGATGAAACAATTACTCGTTATAATAAAGAGTTACTTCCTGCTGTAATATTAATTCCAAGTAACCAAGGTTCATTGAACATTGGATTAAAGAGAATTAGTGATAGTGTGGAAAAAGCTGTTGGCGTTAACATTTTATAGGAAGGTAGGTTAGTACGTTGAAGACCGGAAAAATAATTAAAGTTGCAGGTCCTTTAGTTGTTGCTGAAGGAATGGAAGAAGCAAACATATATGATATGGTTAAAGTTGGAAAAAATGGTCTTATCGGTGAAATCATTGAAATGAGAAAAGATAAGGCATCTATTCAAGTTTACGAAGAAACTACAGGAATAGGACCAGGAGACCCAGTTGAAACAACTGGAGAACCACTTAGTATAGAACTAGGACCAGGACTTATAGAATCAATGTTTGATGGAATACAAAGACCACTAAAGGCTTTAGAAAAAGCATCAAACTCACCATTTTTAAGAAGAGGTATTTCAGTTAAATCTTTGGATAGAGAAAAAATATGGACTTTTAACCCAACAGCTAATGTTGGAGATTATGTAGAAACTGGAGATATTATAGGAACAGTTCAAGAAACATCAGTAATACTTCATAAAATAATGGTACCTTACGGAGTTAAAGGAACTATTAAAGAAATTAAAGCTGGAGATTTTAATATTGTTCAAACAGTAGCAATATTAGAAACTGAAAAAGGCGATAAAGAATTAACTTTAATGCAAAAATGGCCTTCAAGAAAAGGGAGACCTTATGCACAAAAGTTAAAACCAATATCACCAATGATTACAGGTCAAAGAGTTATAGATACATTCTTCCCAGTAGCTAAGGGTGGAGCAGCTGCAGTACCAGGTCCTTTTGGAGCTGGAAAAACAGTTGTACAACATCAGATAGCAAAATGGGGAGATAGTGAAATAGTTGTTTATGTTGGTTGTGGAGAACGTGGTAACGAAATGACAGACGTTCTTAATGAATTCCCAGAACTTAAAGATCCTAAAACTGGCGAAAGCTTAATGAAGAGAACAGTTTTAATTGCTAATACTTCAAATATGCCAGTTGCAGCTAGAGAAGCTTCTATCTATACAGGAATCACAATAGCTGAATACTTTAGAGATATGGGATATTCCGTATCAATAATGGCAGACTCAACTTCAAGATGGGCAGAGGCTCTAAGAGAAATGTCTGGTAGACTTGAAGAAATGCCAGGAGATGAAGGATATCCAGCATACCTAGGATCAAGACTTGCTGATTATTATGAAAGATCAGGTAAAGTTGTTTGTTTAGGTAAAGATGGAAGAGAAGGAGCAGTTACAGCAATTGGTGCAGTATCACCTCCAGGAGGAGATATATCTGAGCCAGTATCACAGGCTACACTTAGAATAGTTAAGGTATTCTGGGGACTAGATGCACAACTTGCTTATAAGAGACATTTCCCATCAATTAACTGGTTAGATTCTTATTCATTATATGAAGATTCAATAGATACATGGATGAATAATGAAGTTGCTGGAGATTGGTCAGCTTTAAGATTAGAAGCTATGACTTTACTTCAAGAAGAATCAGCTCTTCAAGAAATAGTTAGCTTAGTTGGTATAGAAGCTTTATCAGAATCAGATAGATTAAAGCTTGAAATATCAAAATCTTTAAGAGAAGATTATCTACAACAAAATGCTTTCCATGAAGTAGATACATATACTTCATTAAATAAGCAGTATAAAATGCTTAAATTAATATTATTATTTAGAAAAGAAGCTCAAAGAGCATTAGATTCAGGAGTTTATTTAAATAAAATTTTAGCTCTTGATGAAATAAAAGATAGAATTGCAAGAAGTAAATATATATCAGAGCAAGATTTAAGTAATATAGATAAAATAGCAGTAGATTTAAAAACAACAATAGATACTTTAATCAACGAAGAAGGAGGGGTTCTAAATGCTTAAAGAATACAAAACAGTTACTGAAGTTGTGGGACCTTTAATGGTTGTTGAAGGTGTCGAAGGTGTTAAATATGATGAATTAGTTGAAGTTGAACTTCAAACTGGTGAAAAAAGAAGAGGTAAAGTTCTTGAGATAAATGGAACTAAAGCAATGGTTCAATTATTTGAAGGTTCTACAGGAATTAACCTTAAAGGAACTAAAGCAATATTTTTAGGAAAACCACTTGAACTTGGAGTTTCAGAAGATATGCTTGGAAGAATTTTTGATGGTATGGGAAATCCAATTGATAATGGTCCAGAAATAATACCTGAAAAAAGAGTTGATATAAATGGGGAAGCAATAAACCCTGTATCAAGAGATTATCCATCAGAGTTTATACAAACTGGAATATCTGCAATAGATGGTTTAAATACTTTAGTTAGAGGACAAAAATTACCTGTATTCTCAGGTTCAGGTCTTCCACATGCACAACTTGCTGCACAGATTGCAAGACAAGCAAAAGTTTTAAATTCAGATGCTAACTTTGCCGTTGTATTTGCAGCTATAGGTATAACTTTTGAAGAATCACAATTCTTCGTTGATGAGTTTACAAAAACAGGAGCAATTGATAGTTCAGTTCTATTTATGAACTTAGCATCAGACCCAGCTATCGAAAGAATAGCTACTCCAAGAATGGCACTTACTACTGCAGAATACTTAGCTTATGAAAGAGGAATGCATGTACTTGTTATTATGACAGATATAACAAACTATGCAGAAGCTCTAAGAGAAGTATCAGCAGCAAGAAAAGAAGTTCCAGGAAGAAGAGGATACCCAGGTTATCTATATACTGACCTTTCTACTTTATATGAAAGAGCAGGAAGAATTAGAGGTAAAGAAGGTTCAATAACTCAGATTCCTATATTAACAATGCCAGAAGATGATAAAACTCATCCAATTCCAGATTTAACTGGATATATAACTGAAGGTCAAATAATACTATCAAGAGAATTATACAAAAAAGGTATAATGCCTCCAATAGATGTATTACCATCCCTTTCTAGATTAAAGGATAAAGGTATTGGTAAGAATAAGACAAGAGAAGATCATGCTGATACAATGAACCAATTATTCTCAGCTTATGCTCAAGGTAAGCAAGCTAAAGAATTATCATCTATTTTAGGTGAATCAGCATTGTCAGATGTAGATAAAAAATATGCTAAATTTGCTGAAGCTTTTGAAAATCAATATGTTGCACAAGGCTTTAATTCAAATAGAGGTATAGATGAAACTTTAGAATTAGGATGGAAACTTTTAAAGATACTTCCAAAGACAGAACTTAAGAGAATCAGAGATGAGTATCTAGAAAAGTATATGCCAAAGGGAGATGATGAATAATCATGGCAAGATTAAATGTTAATCCTACTAGAATGGAGATGTCTAAGCTAAAAAAAAGATTATCAACTGCTGCAAGAGGACATAAACTATTAAAGGATAAGCAGGATGAGCTAATGAGACAATTCGTTAATCTTGTAAAATATAACAATCAATTAAGAAAAGAAGTTGAAACTATGCTTCAAAGATCACTTAATGATTTTGTTATGGCTAGGGCTGTTATGAGTTCTGAATTTCTTGAAGAGGCAGTATCCTATCCAAAAGAAAAGATTCAAGTAGAAGTAGGAATTAAAAATGTAATGAGCGTTAATGTTCCAACAATGAATTTTCATAGACAGTTAGAGGGTGATGAAGGAAGTATATTCCCTTATGGATTTGCAAATACATCATCAGAACTTGATGATTCAATAGCAAAGTTATATGATATTTTGCCTAAACTATTAGAACTTGCTGAAGTTGAAAAATCAACTCAACTTATGGCAGATGAAATAGAAAAGACAAGAAGAAGAGTTAATGCTCTTGAATATATGACAATTCCATCCCTTCAGGAAACAATTAAATATATAAGAATGAAACTTGATGAAAATGAAAGAGGAGCTTTAACAAGATTAATGAAAGTTAAAGACATAATTCAAGAAAGAGCATAATAATAAGAGGCTGTTGTAAAATATAATAGAGCTTAACTTAAGCCAAAATAAATATAAGGTAGATAATTTTATTTATTTTGCTAAAGGGAATCTTAATTATTTTCAATAGCCTCTTTATTAAATAAAAAACTATTGAAAAAAATAAAAAGAGCAAGTAGAATATACATTAAGAGGTGATTTTATGAATTTAGTATGTATATGTAAAGCTGTAACTGAAGATGTTATAGTTGAAGCAATAAAAGAAGGTGCAGATACATTTGAAAAGGTACAAGAGGCAACTGATGCAGGTACAGGTCGTTGTGGTGCTGGAAGATGTAGAGGAAGAATTGAAGAATTAATAATAAATAATAAATAATAGATATAAAAACCTTTAGGAAAAAACCTAAAGGTTTTTATATCTATTGTAGAAAGAAACTAAAGTTAATTAAATTTGTAACGAAAATCAGAATAAATCATTATATGATATTATAACAAAAATGGGGGGGCTAGGTATGTTGAAAATTAATAGAAAAAAACATTGTAGTTTAGATAAAGATATTAGAAAGTTATTTTATGAGAAACAAAATATAAATAATTCTAATAATTATAGCGAAGAAGAAAAAAGATTATTAACAGAAAAGATAGAAAAGGATATCATAGAGACTTGGGAAAGAATAAAGTAGATAAATTAGGGAGTATTTTAATGCTTAGAAAGATTATATTGATCAGACTTTTAAAAGAAAAACATAATAAAATATATTATTTTTAAAAAGAAGGTGGAAAAAGAAATTTTCATCTTCTTATTTTTTGAAAATTATGGTACAATAAATTTAGGAAACATTGATAAAAAAATAACATACATTGTTAGTGAATATAATATAACGATGAAAAATCGATATTTTATATATAGATAAAATACTGTTTTTTATAGAAGTTGAGGGATTTATATAAAAAAGGTGAACATATAATAGTTTGCTATTAACTTAAGAATGGAAATTATAACAATTTATTCACAAGATGCGTTATTATAATTTCTAAAGAATAAAAAAGATTAATAAATTTTTAGGAGGTATTTTATAATGAAATTATTAGGTAAAGTTGCAGTAGTTACAGGGGCAAGTTCAGGTATAGGAAGGGCTATTGCTCTTATGTATGCAAAAGAAGGAGCAAATGTTATAGCGGTAGCTAGAAGAAGAGAACGTTTAGATGAAATAGTAGAATTATCAAAAGATCTAAAGGGAAACATAATAGCTTATAAAGGCGATGTTTCTATAAAAGAAGATAATGAAAAAATGATAGAAAAGGCAATAGAATTATATGGTAAAATAGATATTTTAATTAACAATGCCGGAATTATAGACGGTATGCTTTCCATTACTGAGATGGATGATGAAACTTGGCATAAAGTTATGAATGTAAATCTAAATTCCATATTCTATTCTAGTAGAAAAGCTTTAGAATATATGTTAAAACAAGGAAACGGAAATATAATTAATATGTCATCAGTGGCAGGTTTATTTGGTTCTAGAGGAGGCGCAGCATATACAACTTCTAAACATGCATTAAATGGCTTAACAAAAAATATTGCCTTTATGTATGCTAATAATGGTATAAGATGTAATTCAATTTGTCCAGGTGGAACAGAATCAGAAATTACAGAAAATATGGGTGCACCAACAGGTTTTGGAGTGAAAAGAGCATATAGTGGTTGCGCAAATAATATAAGAATAGGAAAAGCAGATGAAGTTGCAACTATTGCAGTATTTTTAGCTTCAGAAGATTCAAGTTTTGTAAATGGACAAACAATAGCAGCAGATGCTGGCTGGACTTCTTATTAATATAAAAATAAAACTATTATTAAAGTATAGTATAAAGGTGCTTTTGCACAATTAGAAATTTAAAATATAGAATTAAGGGAAAGAATACTAAAAGTAGTTTTGAAACAATATAAATTCAAGTATTTAAATAATAAATATAATCATAATTTATAATTTTAAATTAAGGGGCTGTCTGTGACAGTTCCTCTTTTTTATTGCTAAAATAATTGCAATTAATAAAAATTAATATTTCACTAAATTACATAAGTTTACAAAATAATGAAAATAGTGTATATTATAATGGTGATTTTTAACACAAAAAATAGATAAAGGCAAAGTTATTGAAAGATAAGGACGCAAAGCCACGGACCTAAGGCATTGATGCTAAGGTAGCCGGGTTACCTAAGTGGACATTTCATTGAAGCCCTTCATGAATTATTCACATTATTTAGCGATAGCTGTCTAATTCTATGGAATTATTTAGGGGGAGTATAATGAAGAAAAAAGTTAGATTAAGAATTATAAGTTTACTTTTAATTATCCTTAGTATCTTTAATTTTTCTGATTCTGTAATGGCTGAAACTATAGATAATTTATCTAATAGACCAGAAACAGGAGAATACTATAAGAAAGATATTAATAAGGACACAAAAGAAAAAATTGAAGAAGTAAATAATGTCACGCAAAATAGTGAAAGTATTATAAGAAAACCAAATGTAGTTCAAACACAAATTGAAGAATCCTATAGTGAGAATAAAGAAGTATTAGATGATAGAACTACAAATAGTAAAACTTATAAAGTAGATGAAAAAACTAAAGTAAAAGAAATATTTTTTGATAAGATACATTATAAAGATGAAGAAGGTAATTACAAGGAAGTTGATAATAACCTAATTTTAACAGAAAATGGGGAAGCCTACGAAAACAAATCAAATGACTACAGTATAAACCTGCCTATTAAAAATATTCAAGAAGAAGGAATAAAAATACAAAAAAATAAAGCTTCTGTAACACTATTTCCAACTGAAGGAGACTTCTCAAGAAGTGGTATAAATCAGAATGCAATTTTATATAACGACGTATTTGAAGGGATAGATTATCAGTATACAGTAAAGGGCGATAATGTAAAAGAAGATATCATATTAAATAATTACGTCGACAAGTCTACATTTACATATGAAATCAAATCAGAAGGGCTAAATCTTAAGGAAGAATTCAATTCAATAAGAGGATATGAAACAGGAAAGAAAGAACCTACCTTTATATTAAGTGCACCAGTAATGGTTGACGCTGCAGGAAAAACAAGTACCAAACTAACTATAAAATTAGATAAGAATTTATTAGGTAAAGATACAGTTATAGTAACAGCAGATGAAGCGTGGCTTAAATCACCAGAGAGAGCTTATCCAGTTAAGATAGATCCAAAGGTTGATATATCAAGTGGTGGAATTAATGTTGCCACAGCTGAAGAAAATGCTCCAGGTATTAATACAATAAATAATGGATATACCTATGTTGGATTAGATGATGGAGTAGCAAGTGGAAACAATGATTATACTATAAATGGGCTACAAAAAACTAGAAGTTATGTAAAGTTTGATGTAAATATTCCAAAAGAAGCTACAGTAAAATCAGCAGATTTCAGAATATATAAATATACAAGTTGGGGAAGTAGTAAGAGAGAAATAGGGTTATATAGTGTAGACGAAAGCTTTAGTATTGCAGGCGTAACATGGAATAATCAGCCTACAAAGAAAAGCTTTTATAGCTCTGCAACAATAGATGGGTCAGTAGGTTATGTTACCTTTGATATTAAAAATTTAGTTAATGATTGGGCAAATGTAAAAGCAAATAACGGAATGCTTTTACAATATATAAATGAAACAGAGCAGGCAGAAGCTTTTGCAACTAAAAATAATGAACATGAATCACGAAGACCTGATATTACAATTTACTATGAATATGTAGATGGTGTAGATACTAATATAGAATTTAAAGCACCAAATGTTAATCTAAGACCAATCACTGAACATGATAGTGAAGGAAATTTAAAGGTTGATGGAATTCTAATAGATGGATTAATAAAACCTGGTTCTAAAGTTGACTATCAAGTAGATGTTGAAAATCCAGATTATGAGGGTACTGTAGAGTCAAGTTATAGATATAAATATCCAGATGGATCTGTATATGAAGAACAGTTCCCTAATGCTTATGTACATAAGGGAAAGGATAGTAACTGGCAAGGTGATAAAATTCTATCTCCTAAATTAGATACATTATACAGAATAAAAGCTACAGCCAAACTAGATGGCATTGAAAGTGAAGCAGGCTATAGTGATTACTTCCAAATATATCAAATTCAAGCTAAAGATACTATACCTTATATAGCAAACTTCTATGGTATTCCTACATCGGTAGTAATGAGTGATAACAAAGTTGGAGACACATTACTTATTGAAGGAAATACTTTATTTATAAGAAATCCAAAGAAAAATGCAGGGAAGCCATATACACCATCAGACCTTACAGATGCAAGAAAAAAAGAAATAGATAGTGCATTAATGGGAAGGAAGAAGCACTGTATTTATGGATTTGAACCAATAAACCTACTTACAGGTAACTTTTATTATGAGGCAGATGATGCTACTTACTCTGATTATAATGGAAACTTGATTATAAGAAGAACATATAACGCAAAACAAGCTATTCATGATGGGTACTTTGGTGTTAAGTGGGACTTTGATTACAATAAATCACTATCAACTTTATCTTATGGAACAATAGTATATAACCAAGGTGATGGTAGTACAATTTATTATAGAAAAGATAGTGAAGGGCAATATACTGGACCAGTTGGAGAAAACCTAAAACTTTCAAAAGTAGATGATGAAGCTAGAGCAAATATAGGTTATGAAATAACAAATGGCAGTATATCTTATTACTTTAATAAGATGGGATTACTAGATTCAGAAGTAGATGAAAAAGGAAATACTACAAAATTAAGCTACAATGAAGAATATAGATTAACAAGTATAACATCACCTTCAGGTAAAGTTTTTGGAATTGACTTAAGCGATGAAGGAAGAATTCAAAAAATAGCTTTGCCAAATGGAAGTAGTTTAAATTACGGTTATGATGAAAATGGTAATCTAGTATCTTATAGAGATGCAAATGGAAATGAGACGACCTATCAATATGATTTAAAAAGAAGAATGACATCTTTCTTTGATTCAAAGGAAAATAAAGTTATATACAATGTTTATGATGAAGAAGATCGTGTTATAGAACAAGAAGATACAATAGGTAAAAAGATTTATCTTAATTACTATGATGGATATAACGAAACCATAGATGCAAACGGAAATAAAACAACATACTATTTTGATGATAAATATAGAATAACAAAAACAATAAAATCCGATGGTAATACAGAAGAAGTAACTTATGATGATAACAATAATAAAAAGACATCTACTGATGCTTTAGGTAATACAACTACCTATGAGTATGACAGCAGAGGAAATGTAGTTAAAGAAATAAGATTTGATGGAAAGTTCAAAACATTTGAATATGATAATAATGATAATATAACATCAATTACTGATTTTGAAAAAAATAAAACTAATATGGCTTATGATGATAAAGGAAATTTACTAAAGGTTACAAGAGCAGATAAAGCAACATTTGAATACACTTATAATAATAAAAATCAAATAGTTACATCAAAAAATCCCCTAGGACAAATTTTAACCTATGAATATAATGGAGCAGATATATCTAAAATCATTGATGCAGGGGGAAGTGAATATAAATATTTCTATAACCCAATGGGGAAAGTTGTTTCTATTGAAGATCCTTTAGGGAAAATTACAAGAATAGCCTATGATTCTAAGGGAAATGAGCTTAATATATCTATGCCAGATAGTGGTGTTTTATCATATACCTATGATAAGAATGATAATATAACTTCTATAATAGATGGCAATAAGAATATGTCGAAAATAGAATATAATGGGTTAAATAGAGCGATAAAGTCTATAGATCCTTATGGTAATATAACAAGTTATTCCTATGATGGTAATGGAAATCTTATAGAGGAGATTAATCCAAAGGGATATATAACAAAATATCAATATGATAGCGTAAATAACCTTATAAAATTAATAGATCAAGATGGAAACGAAACAACCTATGAGAGAGATGCCTTAGGAAATATAATAAGCTTAACAGATCAAGAAGGAAATAAATCTACTTATGTATATAATTATAAAGTTAACCAAGTAGAGAAAGTTATAGGAGCAAATAATAAAGTCTTATTAAATCAATACGATGAAGTAGGTAATATTACAGAACTAACTCTTCCAGATGGAAATGTTAAGAGCTACCAATATGATAATTTATATAGATTAATTAAAATGACAGACATTAATGGAGTAGAAACTAATACAGAATATGATGCCTTAGGTAATATTAAATATATGAAAGACAGCCTAAGCAAGGAATACTTCTATGAATATGACATTAATGGTAATCTTCTTAAAACAAAGGATCCACAAGGTTATGAAGTTAATTATACTTATAATGAAAGAAATGAATTAACTAAAATAACAGATGAAGAAGGAAAAATAACAAATTACAGTTATACAGATACAGGAAAATTAAAAGCTTCAACAGACCCACTAGGTTATATAAAATCATATGAATATGATAATAATGGAAATTTGATAGCAGAAACATCTCCAAAGGAAGGAAAAACCCTTTATACCTATGATGGGTTAAATAGATTAATATCTATGGAGGATTCACTTAAAAATATTACACAGTATTCTTATGATAAAGCAGGAAATATAGAAACTGTTATTGACCCATTAGGAAAATTAACTAAATACGAATACAATGGTAGAAATATTCCTACAAAGGTAACAGATGCCTTAGATAAAACTATTGAAATGAAATACGATAAAAATGGTAATATTACTAATATTGTTTATCCAAATGGTGATGAAATTACCATGACATATGGTAACAGTAATAGAATGGAAACAATAGAAGATACAGCAGGTGTTAAGAAAAATTATGTATATGATATTATGGATAGGCTTACCTCTGAAGAAGATAATATAGGAAATAAGCTTTTAAATACTTATGACGATAAAGGAAGGCTTATAGAACAAACAGATATTTTAGGAAGAACTATAAAGTATAATTATGATTTAGCTAATAACATAATTAGCAAAATAGATATAGATGGAAATAAAACTCTATATGAATATGATAAAAGAAATAGAGTAGTAAAAATTACTGACCCAGAGGAGAAGGTTACTACTATATCCTATGATGGTCTTGATAGGGTTACAGAAAAAATAGAACCTGATAATAAAAAGTATCAGTATCAATATGATGATCTTGGAAACCTTATTAAAGAAATAGATCCATTAAACTATGAAACTATCTATTCCTATGATAAAAATAGGAATTTAACAAAAGTAACAAATTCAAAAGGAAATTCTAAAAACTACGAATACGATGCGTTAGATAAACTTATTAGTTTTACTGATGAAAAAGGAAATAAGACAAATTTAAGCTATGATCCTAGAAGCAGTTTAACAAAAGTAGAAGACCCTATGGGAAACATAACTCAATATAAATATGATGCTATAAACCGACTAGAGATGGAGGTAGATGCATTAGGATTTGATACAAGATATGAATACGATAGTTTAAACAATTTAATAGCTACAGTTGATGCTAAAGGAAATAAAACAAACTATGAATATAATAAACATGGGTTAATGACAAAGATGATAGATCCATTAGAAGGAAATACAGAATATGTATATGACCTAAATGATAGATTATTATCTCAAATAAACCCTATGGGAGAAAAATATAGTTATAGTTATGATGCAGTTCATAGAATAACATCAATTAATGATCCAGAAGGATATTCTAAAACACTAAATTATGATTCTAAAGGAAATTTAGAGAAAATATCTGACTCTGAAGGAAGAAATTCTATATACACTTATGATAAAATGCATAAGCTTTTAACAGAAAAAAATCCAGCTGGACATATAACTTCTTATGAGTATAATGATTCAGGAAATTTAGATTCTATAAAGGCGCCAAATGGTAATACAAGCTTTTATGAGTACGATATTTTAGATAGAATAAATAAGACTATAGATCCAGAAGGAAATGTAACAAATATACAATATGATTCTTTAGGAAAGGTAGAAAGAGTAACAGAAGTACAGGCAAATCGTGAATATAAATATACTTATGATTTAGCAAATAATTTAGAAAGTGAAACTAATCCTTTAGGAGAAAAAACAGTTTATAGCTACAATAAAAATAATTTATTATCTTCCGTAACAAATTCAATAGGAAGTAAAACTATCTATGAATATAATCCGTTAAATATAGTATCTGAGGTAAGAAATTCTATAGATGGTATTACAAGATACCAATATGATAAAAATAGAAATCTAGAATCAATTATTGATGGAAACAATAATAAAACTACTTATTCATATGATGGATTAAATAGGCTAGAAAAAGTAACAAACCCA
This sequence comes from Clostridium sp., assembly GCA_029257045.1. Taxonomy (GTDB): domain Bacteria; phylum Bacillota; class Clostridia; order Clostridiales; family Clostridiaceae; genus Clostridium. Next base: position 2,069 of record JARIDB010000176.1, on the reverse strand, counting down.
TTAGGAAATGAAGCAAAATATACTTATGATAAATCAAGTAATCTTACTTCAGCAGAAGATGGAAATGGAAACACTACAAACTATACTTATGATAAAGTAGGAAGACTTAAATCAGTAACTAATGCTCTTGGAGAGAGAGAAACCTTTGATTATAATCCGATAGGTACCCTTTCAAGTTATACAAAACCTAATGGAACATCAATAAATTATGATTATGATGTACTAAATAATCTTCTTAAAAAAGAATATAAAGATGAAAATGGAAAAAAACAAAAAGATAAAACCGTAACTTACAAATATGATATAAATGGCAATCCTGTGAAAATGGAAGGGGAAGAAGGAGAAACTGAATATAAGTATGATAAAGTTGGAAGACTTATTGAAGTTAAATTCCCTACAGATGAAACAGTAAAATATGAGTATGATGATTTAGGAAGAAAAAGTAAACTTATATATCCTGATGGTAGATATGTAAAATGTGAATATGATAAGCTAGATAGAATTATAAGTGTAGAGAATTGGAATAACGAAAAAACTTATTATTACTATGATAAGGGCGGAAGAGTAGCAGAGAAAACCCTACCTAATGAAACTAAAGTAATATATACTTATGATGGAGAAGATAGAGTAATTAAATTAGCGAACATACATCCAAATAAGGAATTAATATCAAGCTTTGAATACGAGTATGATAAAGCAGGAAACATAATAAAAGAAAAAGAGATAACTGAAGATGAAACTTATATAAGGATTTATATTTATGACGGAGCAAATGAAATTATTTCATTTACAGAAGAAGAGATAGAAAATGGTAAAAGAGAAATTGAAAAATATAATTATAGTTACGATAAAGCTGGTAACCGTATAGCTATAGAAAAAACTGAAGATGACGAAAAATCAGAAATTACTACTTATGCTTATAATTCAGTAAATGAGATGATAAAAGAAATAAATGAAGATAAACTTATACAATATGAGTATGATAAGAACGGAAATAGAATAAGGAAAATAAATCCAGGAAAGAAAATAGAATATTATGAATATGATCTAGAAGACAGACTTATTCAGCTAACTAATCCAAAAGGAGAAGTACAAACTTTTGGTTATGATAGTAATGGTAATAGAATATTTTCAACCTATGGAATATACTTTGAATCACAAGAAGATAAAGACGACCACGATGATGATGAAGATGAAGATGAAGATGAAGACGATGATGAAGATGAAGACGATGATGAAGATGAAGATGAAGACGATGATGAAGATGAAGACGACAATGTAGACAAAGATGTAGATGTAGATGTAGATAAAGATAAAGATAAAGATAAAGATAAAGATAAAGATAAAGATAAAGATGCAGACAAAGAAGAAAACAAAACTATAGAAAATGAAAATATTACTGAAATTCCTAATAGTAATAATATTATTGAGAATACATCAAATATTATTAGTTATGGCAATATAGTTGAAGAAATAAAAAATAACAGTAATATTTCTAATGATGAAAAAAGTAAAGAAATAGAGAAATTAAAAGAAACTAATAAAGACAAAGAAAATAATGTGAATATAAAAGAAGAAGACAGTAGTGAAGAATATAATTCAAATGAAGGTTTTATAGCTAAGGCAATAGATTTCGTTAAAGAAATACTTAGAAAATTATTAGATGGTATAAAAGATATAATAAAATATATAAAAGATTTCTTTAAAGAGTTGTTTACAGCTTATAATGAAGTTGAAGTAAGTTCTTTAAGTTTAGCTAGTAATAAAAATAATAATAGTAATAATGGTAGAAGTAGTAGTAATAATAGTGGAAATAATAATAGCAACAATGGAAACAGTAATTGGAATAACGCTAATGGAAATGGCAACAAAGGAGATCATTGGGGACAGAACAACAATAATGGTAACAAGGGAAAACATTTAGGCTGGTATAAAAGAGCAGATCATCCAAAGAATCCAGGAAATGAAGAAGTAGTAGATGGTGCAGCAACTTATGAGATAGTAAATTATATAAATGATGTATCTCTTGAAAATGCACAAGTACTTATGACTTCTGATATGAAAGGAAA
>JARIDB010000040.1 GCA_029257045.1 Clostridium sp. | reverse complement strand
AAATATTTCCTTATATGCTTATAGTAATAATTGGTGCACTTGTAGTTTATATTTTAATAATTTTACTGATAATCAAATTAGTTAAAAGAAAACAAAAGAAATCAATAAAAAATAATAATTTATATTGTGATATTGAAAGTACTTTTTATTTTACAATAGAAGACGGTTATTTAATAAGAGAAAATGAATTTAGTAATCTTAAGCTGCCATTAAATAAAGTTAAAGATGTTAAGCTTTTAAAACATGGATTAATTTTATCTATAGAAAGTGAAAGAAGTTCTATTTTTATTCCAAAGGATAGATTGCCTATTAGCTTAGAAGAATTTATATCATTAATAAAAAATGAAAATAATAATCTTATTGTAATTGAAGAGTTTAAGAGATTAAAAAAGTTATCAAAAAAAATATATATGTTGCTGACAATTACTTTTATATCAGCTTGTATTTTCAGTTTTTTCATAGCAAAATATGATTATGAATATAACTTTAAAAAATATGATTTAGTAATGGGAAGTAATTTAATTAAACAAGATAATAATACTTACCTTTATGAAAATGAAAACTTAGGAATTTCATTAGCTTTCCCAAGTAAATGGGAAGGAAAGTTTGGAATTGAAGAGATGGAAGATAGAATAAATGTATATTACCTTGCAAATGGAAAGCAAAGTAATAATACTACCTTATTATTTTCAATAAGAGGACTAAGCGCCTTTTGGAAAGAGATTGATTTAAATATAATTAGAACAGAAGGATTATATCTATTTACAGGACCTACTAAAATATCACTTGAAAAAGATTCAAAGGAACACTTAGAATATTTGGAGCTATATAAAGACATACAAAATATAAAATTACGAAAAAACCAATATTAATTATAGAAAGGTATAGTAATGGCTAAAGTAAAAATTACAGTTTTAAAAAGAAATTTCTATGAAGAATTAGCAGAAAAATATTTGACAGATGGTAAAAGTGTTGGCCCGTGTCCAATACTTGAAGAAGGTGAAACTTTCATCTATGAGGGAGGAGCCGTTATGCCTA
>JARIDB010000174.1 GCA_029257045.1 Clostridium sp. | reverse complement strand
AAAATGATAATGTACATACTATATATTAAAGGAGATAAAAATGAAAAAGAATTTAATTAAAATAATATTTACCTCAATTATTGTCATTAACTTATCAACTATTAATACTTTTGCAATTGAAAAAGGTAGAGTTACATTTGGAGTTGATTTGACAGATTCTCAAGAAATTCAAATGCTAAAAGATTTTGATGTATCAGAAAATGATGTTACTATCGACACAATAACAAATGAAGATATAATAAATCAATTAGGCTTAGACCCCAATGATAAATCTAATTATGAAGGTGGATGCTATTCTTCATCATATGTTAAATTAACAACTAAGGGTGGAGTAAAAGTTGAGTCCTATAACTTGACAGAAGTAACTTCTTTAATGTTATCAAATGCCCTTGTTACATCCGGGGTAACAGATGCCAACATTATAGCGGGTTCCCCTTTTCCCGTTACTGGAACCTCTGCTTTATCTGGTATTTTAAAAGGTTTTGAAAAGGCAAAAGGTGAAGAACTTTCCTTGAAGAATAAAAAAACAGCTCAAGAAGAAATTGAAACTACATCTTCTTTAGGTGATGAAATTGGACAAGATGAAGCAGCAAAGGTAATAAATGATATTAAGACTAAAGTTATAAAAGAATCGCCTAAAAATGAAGAAGAAATAAAAAATATAATTAACGATCTATTAAAAGACTACGATTTTCAGTTATCAGAAGATCAAAAAACTAAAATTAACAATTTAATGATTAATATTAATGATTTGAATATAGATTATTCTGTTGTAAAAGATACTTTGAAAAACGTTAGTAGTCAAATATCTGATGCGTTAAAGGAATCAGGTTCTGCTTTAAAAGAAAGTGGATTCTTTCAAAAATTAGTAGATTCTATTTTAGACTTTTTGTCAGGTATATTTAGTTCATTAAAAGAAAGTAATTAATAAGAAATACTCCTACACAGGAGTATTTCTTATTTTATTAGATCAGTATATTTAAAATCTATAGTATTTTCTAAATCCTCTATCTTTAATGCAATTTGAAATCCTATCTTTCCCGCACTAAATACTATTTCTTCATTGTCTTTTGCTCTTTTATCAATATATGTATTATAATTTTTCTTCATCCCTAATGGAGAACAACCACCCCTAATATACCCCGTTACCTTGTTTATATCTTTTACATGAATCATTTCTATATTCTTTTCATTAGCGGCCTTTGCCGCCTTTTTCATATCAATTTCTTCACATACCGGTATAACAAACACATAATAATTATTACTATGTCCAATAGTAATAAGAGTTTTATAAACTATTTTAGAATCTTTACCTATTTTTTCTGAAACAGAAATTCCATCAATTTTCCCATCTATATTATCATAGGTTAAAACCTCATAATTAATTTTCTTTTTATCTAAAATTCTCATTGCATTTGTTTTTAAATTCCCCATATTATCTCCTCAGTTTTTGTTGTTTTTATTTTATTATAAAATAAAAAACTATCTAATAATAGTCTTTAATTTTTGATAAAAGTCTAATATATATAATCTTAATAAATACTTTATTTTCTATTATAGCTAATTTTATTTACATAAGTTAAAATATAAATTAATAGTATAAAAATTTAAAGGAGACACTTATGAAAAAACACTTAAAAAACACTCTTTACAACAATTGGAGTTTTATCATTACATGTATATTTATTCAACTTAAATCTATGATTATTCTTTCTATGCTTAGAACTGAAAATTCTTCCTCTATAAGTTTGACATCAATTTATTTTACTAAACCTTTTATTTTAGGTCACTTTCTTATAATAATATCCTTTTTTAGTATTATTTTTTTATTTAAACCTAAAAGTAGATTTAAAGTTTCTATATTAATAAACCTTTTAATAAGTATTTTGTTTGTTTTAGATATATTTTATTATAGATCAAATGGTGCCTTTTTATCTTATAAGCACTTATTACATCCTGAAATATTTAATCCTACTAATAGTAATTTATTTAACTTTAGGATAGTTGATTTATTATTTATCATTGATTTTATTCCTTTAATTTTAATTAATAGATTTATTTCTAAATTAAAAATCAATAAAAGTTATAATGAAAAATTATACTTTAGAATTATTAAAACAGCTTTAATATTTATTTCTAGTATTTCTTTAATTAGTATTTATCATACTAAAATTGATATAACTAAAGAAATTACTGGTATAAATTTCTTTAGTTTATCCTGGGCTCCTTTTCAAACTTATAGTGATATGAGTCCCTTAGGGTATCATTTTTATGATATCGCTTATTTTAATAACAAAGAAAAAGATTTATCTATAGAAGAAGAAAAAGAAATTGCTCAATGGCTTGAAATTAATAAAGAAGATTTACCAGATAATAAATTTAAAGGTTTATTAAAAGGAAAAAATATTATTGCATTACAGGTCGAATCTTTAGAAAACTTTGTTATAAATCAGAAAGTATATGGGCAAGAAATAACTCCAAATTTAAATAAATTATTAAAAAGTAGTATTTATTTTAATAATATTTATGAGCAAAACAATTCTGGAACAAGCTCTGATGCAGACCTTATGGTAAATACATCAATTTTTCCAGTAAGGAGTCTAAGCACCTTCCCTACTTACCCTTGGGTGAAATATAATACTCTACAAAATCTTCTTGAAAAAAATAATTATAATTCTTTATCAACTCATGCGGAAGCCGCTGGTAACTGGAATTGGGCTGAAAATCATAAATCTTTTGGAACAGATAAAATTTTAGACATTAGTAATTATAATGTTGATGAAGTTATTGGCCTTGGCTTATCAGACGAATCATATTTAAAACAAGTAGCTAATAAAATTACAGCTTTAGATTTACCTTTTTATACCTTTGTAACTACACTAACAAGTCACGGTCCTTTTAATATGCCAGATGATAAGAAATACTTAGATATTCCTGAGGATTTAGATAATACTATTCTTGGTGCTTATTTTCAAAGCATACGATATACAGATG
>JARIDB010000169.1 GCA_029257045.1 Clostridium sp. | reverse complement strand
TTAATAAGAGCATTAAATTCTTCAAGTGCTAAAGATGCTAACAATATAACATCAGTTAAAAGAGAAGACTTAAAAGTAATGGTTTTAAACGGAACTAAAATTGATGGACTTGCAGGAACTGCTAGAGATACCTTACTATCTTTAGGGTATTCTAATGTAAGTGTTGGGAATTATGGTAGCGTTGAAAAAAGTGTAATACAAACTAATAACAAAGATTTAAAACAAACCATATCTAATGATATAAATATAGAAAAGTTAGGTAAGATAGTAGATAGTGAATACAAAGATTATGATGCAGTTATAATCCTTGGTACAGATTATAATCTGTTTGGACAATAAAAGTTATAAGGTAGAGGGTTAGTTACTCTCTACCTTATTAAATTAACAAGTCACTTAATATGCGAAGCAAAGCTTGTTCTCCCCCGCGAGGTGAAAAAGCTTTTTAATGCTTGTTTCAACCCCTTTGGGGAGGTTCAAGCTTTTCTTCGAACTTTAAATAAATCGAGATAGAATTATTTATATACCTAGGAGGATAATATGAGTACGATAAAAAGTTCTGTAAGTAAAGAATATGAAGGTAAGAAAATAAGGGAATACTTAAAAGAAGAGCTAGGGCTATCATCTAGACTTATAAGAAGTGCTTCTATAGATAAAAGAATATTTGTTAATAATAAAGCTGTTAGAATGAATTTTGTTTTAAAGGGTAATGAAAGTATTTTAATTAAGTTAGATAAAGAAGAAACTCAAAATATAGATCCTGAAAAAATTGATATTGAAGTATCTTATGAAGATGAAGATATATTAATAATAAATAAAAGACCTAATATGGTAGTTCATCCAACTAAGATACATAAATCAGGAACTTTAGCCAATGCACTTATGTACTACTTTAAGGAAACTAATCAAAAATGTATTGTAAGACTCGTAAGTAGACTTGATATGGATACTTCAGGGCTTATAATTATAGCTAAAAATCAATATGCCCATATGGAATTATCAAAAGAAATGAAACTTAATAAATTAGAAAAAAGATATATTACATTAGTGCATGGTAATATGAAAGAAAAAAAAGGAACGATAAATCTACCAATTTATAGACCAGAAGAAGAAGGTCTTGTAAAAAGAATTGTAGATGAAAGAGGTCAGGAAAGCATAACTCATTATAAAGTACTAGAGAGTTTTGAAAATGCAGATTTAGTAGAATGCTTACTTGAAACAGGTAGAACCCATCAAATAAGAGTTCATTTAAGTCATTTAGGTCACCCAATTTACGGAGATACCCTATATGGCGTTGAAGAAGATAGTGAATTAATAAAAAGGCAGGCTTTACATGCTTATGGACTTGATTTAGATTCTCCAAGGACTAAGGAAAGAATAAGCATAAGAACAGATATACCAGAAGATATTAAAGAATTAATAGAAAATATTAAAAAATTAGGATAAAAAAAAAACAAACCTCTCGTGGTTAAAAGCTAATAAAAGCTTATCCAGGGGAGGTTATTACAATCCTTAAGTTAATAGTGAACATATAATGGTTTCCGATGACTTTGAGCTTAGCGAGGTCATAAGCAAATTGTTATATGTTCACCTTTTTTTATAACTAGGGTTTCTTCTTCTAATCTTTTTTATTCTTAAAGAGTTTAGCAGCCCTTTAGCCATAAATATTATTATGAAAATTACTAATAAAGATATTACAACTATTTTTATTAAATAAAACAAAGAACTTTCTTTAAAAGAAGATAATACATTAAGTTTAGCATCCTTTGAACTTATTAAATCAACATAGGCAATAGGTTGATTATCAATATCTACAGAAGCCTTAAATAAAACATTACCTTTAGTTATATCATCACCATTATAAGAACTTTCATCATAATTAATTTTATAGCTTGAAGTAGAGATACCACGTTCTTTAGTGTAATAAATATCTCTTGAAGATATTAAAGGTATTTCAATATCATTAGCTATTTTATAAATGGATAGTGTATCACCTTTGGAAATTAATTTAACTGTTTCAAAGTTCTCAAAGCCATAAGTAAATAAAGGACCTATATTAAGATAAAAATTATCCTTATCAGTAGCATTTAAAAAAGCACCTATAAGCATTTGACCATCTTTAACAGCTGTTCCTGTATATGCATGATTGGCTTCTGGAGTATATCCGTTTTTTCCACAATAAGCATAGCTATAAATATAATGAGTAGTTTCATTAAATAACTGATTTCTATTTACCGCCCATTTTTCACTTCCATCTGAAAATGGATGATTAACATATTTATATGATTGTACCTGGGCAATTCTTACATAATCTGAATTATGGGAAGCGGCTTTCATTATAAGAGATAAATCATAAGCGGTTGTTAAATGTCCATCTTCATGTAAACCGCTAGGATTTTTAAAAGTTGTGTCTAAGGCACCAAGAGATTTTGCTTTTTCATTCATTAAAATTGCAAAACCTTCATTAGAACCAGCAACAAATTCAGCTAAAGCTTCAGCACAATCGTTTCCAGATTCAAGTAGTAGACCAAGCAAAAGCTCTTCAACAGTATAAATCTCACCTTCAGATATTCCGATGGCAGTACCATCAACTAAGGGTGGGTTTAAACCTATAGTAACCTTATCTGTTAATTTTTTGTTTTCAAGTACTATTAAAGCAGTCATTACCTTTGTTGTAGAGGCTGGCTCATATTTAAGATGCTCATTTTTTGAATAAAGAATTTGTCCTGTTTCTCCATCAATTAAAATAGCACCTTCAGAATAAACCTCAGGTAAATCAGCTATAGCATAACTTAAACTAGTATTCCCCCAAATAAAAAGTAAAGTACACAAAAGCAATTTAAACATAGATTGCATGATTTTTTTCATATTTTTTCTCCCAAATAGTAAAAATTTATTATATACAAAGGTTATTTTAACAGATATAAAATAAATTATCTATATTTTGTTATTAATAAATCAAAATTAGTTATTTTTCCCTCTGATATGTTAATACTTAAAATAAAGATTTATATGCAATATAGGAGATAAATATGGAAAAGGAAATGAAAGATAAAATAAAGAAAATAATTAAAAATAGAAATTTAACTATAATTATTGTAGGAATAGTTTTAATAATAATATCTTTTAACATATATAAGGGGAATAAATCTAAAGTATTTATGGATGAATATATGGAAGATATCTTTGTTGAGGAAGATATAAAAGTGTCACAAGTAGGAAATACAGATATATTCTTAGAAGAACCTAAAAAAATAATATATGTAGAAATAAAGGGCGAAGTTAAAATGCCAGATGTTTATAAAGTAGAAGAGGGAAGTATTATTAAAGATATTATAGATAAAGCAGGAGGCCTTACAGAAAAGGCAAATATTGAAAAGATAAATAGGGCAAAAAAGCTAACAGATAATGAACTTATAATAATTCCAAATAATGATAACGTAAATGAAGTATCAGGTTCTAATTTTATAAATACAACTGAAGAGAAGTCAGGAAAAATAAATATAAATACAGCAGATTTATCAAAGCTTAAAGAAATTCCTGGAGTTGGAGATGTTAAGGCAAAAAGTATTATAGAATACCGAGAAAAAAGTGGCGGCTTTAAATCTATTGAAGATATAAAAAATATAGATGGAATTGGAGAAAAAACTTTTGAAAAAATAAAAGATTCAATAAGCATATAAAGCTTTTATTACAGTTCTGTGACAGATACTTTTAAAATAATATCCTTAATGATATAATAAATAGAAAATACAAATGAGGAAATATAAAATAAGATAAGAAAAAGAGGGATTGAGATGTTGAAAAAAGTACTTGTAGCATTACTTAGTATAAGCCTTACCTTAGTTGTAGTTGGCTGTAGTAATTCAAATAAGAATGAAATTCAAGAAAATCCACAAAAAGTTGAAACTAAAAAGGAAGAAACCTTTATTGGTGATGGAACTTGGACAAAGGATTATACAAGAGAAGAAGTTATAGCTTTTAATGAGGAGATAAGTCCTAGAATAGAAGAAGAAGCTAATTTCTATGGAATGGAGTATAACAAAGAAGAAATAGTTAAAGAAGAAAAAGGTGAAACTGTAAATGATAATAGCATTTACTTTGATAATTTAAACCCAGAACCAAACAAAATAGAAAGTATGTATTATGGAATGAAAATTTACGGTTCAGATTTATCAAAGGGAAGCCTTAATTTAAAGATAGGGCTTAAATTAGATATAGATCAGATAAAGGAAGAAGATAAGTTTGATTTAAAAGAAACTACTATTTCAAATTTTTCAGAAGCTATGACAAATGATATAGAAAGAGATTACACAGAAATAAATGAAAAGATAATAGAAATAGTAAAAAATCAAAATTCTAATGGGAAAATAGAAAGTAACCTTGATGGATTAGTTGAAACAATAACAATTAATGAAGATTACATACTATATAAATTAGATTCAAAAGTTTATAAATTTAAATAATATAAAGAGAATATGGGAGGCAATATTTTGGAAAATAATAATTTAGAAAAAGAAGAAAATAAAGAAATTTTAGAAAAAAAAGAAATAGTCATAGATGAAAAAATAGATGAGGAAAAGAAAGGTCTTTTAGAAGGCTTTGAAGATGAAAAGGTTGAAGTAAAACCAGGTTTCTTAAAGAAACTTTTATCAGGAATTATAGATCAGATTTTATCAATAGCAGGTTCTCTACTTTTATTAGTTTTATTTGATGCTATAATAAGATTGATTGGTTACCAAGTAGCAGATAGAGAACCTATGTTTTTAATAATGTATATCATAACAAATGTAGTTTATAGACCAATACTAGAATCAACAAAACTTAAAGAAACAATAGGTAAAAAACTAATTAAATAATTAATATAGGAGCTTAACATGAGAAAAGGAAGTACAGTACAGGTAAAGATAGAAAAAACAGAATTCCCATCTGTAGGGATAGGAAATTTAGAAGATAAGAAGATTTATGTAAAAGGAGCTTTTCCAGGACAAATAGTATCTGGTAGAGTTAAAAAGAAAAAAGAAGACTATGCAGAGCTTAAACTATTGTCAGTAGATGAAAAAGCAGACTATGAAATAGATCCACCTTGTAAGTACTTTGGAGTATGTGGTGGCTGCACATCACAAAAACTAACTTATGAAAAACAACTAGAGCTTTTAAGTGATGAAGTTAAAGAACTTTTTGAAAATGGAAATGTAAAAACTGGAGAGTATCTAGGAGTAGTTGGAAGCAAAGAACAATGGGAATATAGAAATAAAATGGAGTTTACCTTTGGTGATTTTGAAAAGGGTGGAGAACTAACTCTTGGAATGCACATGAAAGGTAAATCCTTTGGAATAGTTACAGTAGATTCTTGCCTTATAGTAGATGAGGATTTTAGAACAGTAATTAAAGAAACAGTTAATTACTTTAAAGATAAAAACTTACCTTATTATAGAGTAATGAAAAGACAAGGCTACTTAAGACACCTTGTTATAAGAAAAGCAATTAATACAGGGGAACTTATGATTAACCTTGTAACTACAACACAAGAAGATTTTGATTTAACAGAATATGTTGAATTATTAAAATCACAAAACTATAAAGGTAAGCTAGTTTCGATACTACATACAGAAAACAATTCTTTATCAGATGCAGTAATACCAGAGAAAGTTAACTTGCTTTATGGTCAAGATTATATAACAGAAGAATTGTTAGGTTTAAAATTTAAAATATCACCATTTTCATTCTTCCAAACTAATACTAAAGGGGCAGAAAGCCTTTATAGTATAGTTAGAGATTTTATGGGAGATGCAGATAATAAAGTAGTCTTTGACCTTTACTGTGGAACAGGAACTATAGGGCAAATTACAGCTGGAAAAGCAAAAAAAGTTGTAGGAATAGAACTTATAGAAGAAGCTGTCGAAGCTGCAAAAGAAAATGCTAAGCTAAATAATTTAGACAACTGTGAGTTTATAGCAGGTGACGTTGGTGAAATAATAAAAACTGTTAAAGATAAACCAGATATAATTATCCTAGATCCACCAAGAAGTGGAGTACACCCAAAAGCATTAGATTACCTAATAAAGTTTAATGCAAAGGAAATTATATATGTATCCTGCAATCCAAAGACACTAGTAGAAGACCTATTAGTACTAGAAAAGTCAGGATACAAAATAGTTCAAACAATAGTTAAAGATATGTTTCCAAATACACCGCATGCTGAGGTTATAACGAAGTTAAAATTAAATAAATAGTGATTAGTTTAGAGTGATTAGTTTAGTATGTAGAGAGGAGATGTGAAAATCTATAATAGATTTTTACATCTCCATTTTCTTTTACTTCTATTTTTTTTATAAGTCTATTTAATAGTTCTTTATTTAGAGTTCGGATATTTAAAAGTTCATTAGCTAAGTCATCTAACTCATCATGTGTTAAAGTATTTAATTTATCTAACTTAGTAGTAAGTTCAATAATCTTGCTTTTTATAACTTCAATTTCTTTGTCCAGATCTTCAACTAAACCTCTGTATTCAATATCGTTTATTACTTCTGAACAAAGTTTAACTAAAGCATTCTTTTTAGTGTTATTAAAAGACTTTATTTTATTTTCAAAGTTATTTAAGTTTTTTCTATAAGTAGTTTTTCTTTATTTATTTTTGAGTTTATTTTATTGGAATAGTTAAGTTTTAAATTTTTTAATATTAATTCAATAGCTTTCAGTATAATATGTTCTAAATCAGATTCAC
>JARIDB010000153.1 GCA_029257045.1 Clostridium sp. | reverse complement strand
ATTTAGTGATAAAAATCTTATAATAGGTCTTGGAATTAAAGATTTAGTTATAGTAGATGCTGGTGATGTGATTTTGATTATGGATAAAAACAAAGATCAAGAAATCAAGCATCTATTAAGCGACTTAGTAGAAAAAAAACAATATGAAGATTATTTATAAAAGATTTAAAGCTGCTAAGTTTAATTAGCAGCTTTAAAACTTTTTAATTTAAAATGAGGAAAGATATTAATTCATTATTGAAAGAATGTAATGAAATATGTAGAATATTAAGTAGTATTATAAAAAGATGTAATGAGAGGAATTTGATGCAGTTTTAAATTTAGAATTATAAATAAAGGATAAGCTAATCAGAGTTTAGTTTAGAAAAACCAATTATAGAAATTCTTTAAGAATTTCAACATTCATTTTAAATTAAAAAAGGGGTTGAAAAGATGAGGAACAATACTAGCCTTAGAAGAAGGAAATTAGAAGATAAGGAAGAGTATAAACATAAAAAGGTTGAGAATAGAAAGGCTTTTATAATAAATCTTATATTCTATATAACTGTTTTATTATTAATATATTTTGTAATTAAATATGCTTTAGTATGGTTCTTACCTTTTGTTATTGGTTTTGGAATAGCTTTTGTATTAAAGCCTTTAATTAGAAGAGTATCAAATAAGTACTCCTTAAATAGTAAATTAGTAGCAGGAGTTTTAGTAACTTTATTTTATTTAACGGTAGGAGCACTTTTAACAGTAGCAGTAATAAAGATATCGGTTAGCCTAAAGGATTTATTTATGGGGTTGCCAAGTTTATATTCAAATAAGATGGAACCTGCAATATATGAAATAATTGATAAGATAGAAAAGTCTGTTGATAATTTAGATCCAACCTTAGTAGAGGGTATAACAGATATAGCTAAGTCTTTTGGCAATTCTATTGCTAATGTAATTACAACTATATCTGCAAGTTTTGCAAAAGGTGTATCTTCAGTACCTTCAATTTTTATAATTATTATGTTCTCAATAATATCAAGTTATTTTATTGCTATGGATTACAATTTGATAACTGCTTTTATAATGAAGCAATTTCCTAAAAAGGTTTCATCAACTATATTAAATGTTAAAGATCAAGTAGTTGGAACTTTATTTAAACTTATAAAATCTTATACAATATTAATATCTATGACTTTTGTAGAACTATCAATAGGATTTATAATACTTAAAATAAATAATCCATTGCAGTTAGCATTTCTAATAGCAATTGTAGATATTCTGCCTATATTAGGAACAGGTGGAATACTTATTCCTTGGGCCATAGTTTTATTGATAAGAGGAAATTTATATGTAGGTATTGGAATAGCTATAATATATATAGTTATCACTATAATAAGGAATATAGTAGAGCCTAGGCTTGTAGGTAAACAAATAGGATTACATCCATTAATAATGTTAATATGTATGTATATTGGAATAAAGCTTTTTGGATTCCTTGGAATATTTATTTTGCCTTTAATATTAATAATATTAATAAATTTAAATAACATTGGTAAAATAAATATAGTTAAATAAAAATAAAGAAATTATAATAGAGAGGTAAAAACCTCTCTATTATAATTTAATGCTACAGTTTTCAAGTAAATATATAATGGTTTGCGATAAATTTGAGTAAGTGATGGAATAAGAAAATTATTATATGTTTACTTTTTATTGACACATTCCAAGATAATAACATATAATATAATCATAAGAACATATGAGCAAATGTTCATATGTATTTAAATGGAGGTAGCATATGGAGATAAATAAAGTGGAAAGTTGTAATTGTACCGTAATTCATAAAGATATTGTAGAAAAAGTAAGAGGTTTGATACCCAGTGATGAAATATTATATGATTTAGCGGATTTATTTAAAGTATTTAGTGATTCTACTAGGATAAAGATACTTTGTGCTTTATTTCAAAATGAATTATGTGTTTGTGATTTAGCTGCCTTACTTAATATGAGTCAATCAGCTATATCTCACCAATTAAGAGTATTAAAATCAAGTAGATTAGTTAAATTTAGAAGAGATGGAAAAGTAATATACTATTCATTAGCAGATGATCATATTGAGCATATATTTAATGAAGGTTTCAACCATATAACAGAATAGAACAATTAATAATTATTAATTATTAATTAGATGAAAGCGGTGATTGTATGAGTAATAAAGATATTAAACTAGTTCTATCAGGACTTGATTGTGCAAATTGCGCAGGGAAAATAGAAAAAAGAGTAAATGAGATAGAAGAAGTTAAAGAAGCTTCTTTAAATTTTACTACTGCTACATTATCAATTGAAGTAAAAGATAATAATGATAATAGAGAAGTTATAATAAATAAAGCAAAAGATATAATTAAAAAGTTAGAGCCTGATGTTAAGGTTTATGAAAAAACTAAAGGGGCGCCTAAAATAAATAATATAAATACTTGTAGCGCTGTTGATGGTAGTTGCAATATAGATAGTAAAATTGAAGAAGATGGACAATCATCTGTTCATGAACACCATAATCATAATAAACATGAACATGATAGAAGTAACAAGGAAGAACATGAAGAGCACAATCATGGACATAATCATGATCACTCAAAGGGGATAAACCTTAAAGAGACTCTTCCATTAGTAATTGGGGCTTTAATATATGGATTGGCATTACTATCAGAAAAGGGATCAATATTATCAATAATATTATTCATAATAAGTTATGTATTAATTGGCGGAAAAGTTGTAATAACAGCTGTGAAAAATGTTATTAGAGGTGAAGTTTTTGATGAAAACTTTCTAATGACAATAGCAACTTTAGGTGCATTCTTTATTGGAGAATATCCAGAAGGTGTTGCAGTAATGTTATTTTATGAGGTTGGGGAATTATTTCAATCTTATGCAGTTAATAAATCAAGAAAATCTATTACATCTTTAATGGATATAAGAGCTGATTATGCAAATTTAATAATAGATGGAAAAGAAACAAAGGTAGACCCAAATTCAGTTAATATAGATGATGTTATAATTATAAAACCTGGTGAAAAGGTTCCTTTAGATGGAATTATAATAGAAGGGGAAACTTTTATTGATACTTCAGCCTTAACAGGAGAGTCTGTTCCAAGACGTATTGGAATAAATGAGGAAATATTGGCAGGTTGTATTAATACAAATGGAGTTATAAAGGTGAAGGTAGAAAAACTATTTGAAGATTCAACAGTTTCAAAAATACTAGAATTAGTTGAGAATGCTTCAAGTAAAAAAGCCCCAACAGAAAAGTTTATAACTAAATTTGCAAGAGTTTATACTCCGATAGTTGTTTTTTCAGCAGTAGCACTTGCGGTAATACCACCATTAGTAATTAAAGATGCAGTATTTAATGAGTGGCTTTCTAGGGCATTAATTTTCTTAGTGGTATCTTGTCCTTGCGCTTTAGTTGTTTCAATACCTTTAGGTCTATTTGCAGGTATTGGTGGAGCATCTAGAAAAGGAATATTAGTAAAGGGCGGAAATTATTTAGAAGCTTTGAAAGATGCTGATACTGTTGTATTTGATAAAACAGGTACTTTAACAAAGGGTATATTTAAAGTTACAGAAATTAATGAAGTAAATATTGAAAAAGATAAACTTATAGAAATAGCAGCTATAGCTGAAAGTTTATCCAATCATCCTATAGCAAAATCTATAATTAAAGAATATGGAAAAGAAGTAGATAATACAGATATAAAAGAATATAAAGAAGTATCTGGAATGGGAATTCAAGGTACAATTAATGATTCTAAGGTTTTAGTTGGTAACTATAAACTTATGGAAAATAATAATATTAATTATAATAAAGTTGATACTATTGGTACTGTAGTTCATATAGCAATAAATGAAGAATATAAGGGTAATATAGTTATAGCTGATGAAATTAAAGAAGGAGCTGTAGAAACTATTAAGGAACTTAAGAACCTTGGTGTTTCAAATATTGTAATGCTTACTGGAGATAATAAAGCTGTAGCTGAAAAAGTAGGAAATATAATAGGAATAGATAAAATATATTCAGAACTTTTACCAGCGGATAAAGTTAATAAAGTAGAAGAAATAATAAATGAAAAGACAGGAAAAGGAAAGGTTTTATTTGTTGGAGATGGTATAAATGATGCACCAGTTTTAGCAAGAGCTGATATAGGAGTTGCTATGGGTGGCATGGGTTCAGATGCAGCTATAGAAGCGGCAGACTTAGTATTAATGAAAGATGATCCTTTATCTTTAGTTTCGGCTATTAATATAGGAAGAAAAACAAATAAAATATTATGGCAAAATATAGTATTCTCACTAGGTGTAAAAGTGTTAGTCCTAATATTAGGAGCCTTAGGAATGGCTAATATGTGGATAGCTGTATTTGCAGATGTTGGAGTAACTATAATTGCTATTATTAACTCAAGTAGATGTTTAAAATAATAAGTCGAATTATGTTGACAAAGCTAATTAAATTAAATATAATTGATGAGGTTGAGAAATTTCAGGCTTAAAGGGAAGCATACAAGATTACATCTTGTTTACAAAACCAATAAGAGTTTTGTATAAATAATAGACTTATGTATAACAATTCTGCTATGTTATACATAAGTCTTATTTATTTTATAGGAAATCACAATAACTTTATACTGTGGATAAATTATTGTAATTTCATCCTTCGGTTTAGAGTAAACATATAATAGAATTCAAATTGTATAAAAATATAAAAGAAAAAATGATTTTTGTATTTAAAAAGAAATAATGAGAAAACTAATAAAGAAAAAAAGTTAAAAGAATATATTTTGTTTTAAAATTAAGATAAAAGTGATAAGATAGTAATAGATTTTAAGTGAATAAATTTATTTTGATTTGTATATACAAAAAGATATGATATAGGAGAGTTGAGTATGGATAAGAAAAAAAATATTTCAATGGCTGTAATTAAAAGATTGCCTAAATATTATAGATATCTGCAAGAATTAATGGAAAACGAAGTTGAGAGAATTTCCTCTAAAGAACTTGGAGGGAAAATAGGGTTTACAGCATCACAAATACGACAAGATTTAAATTGTTTTGGTGATTTTGGTCAACAAGGATATGGTTACAATGTAAAAGAGTTATGTAGTCAAATTGGGTTAATATTAGGATTAGATAAAGAATACAAGGGAGTAATTGTAGGTGCTGGTAACATAGGGCAAGCAATTGCAAATTATAGTAGATTTACTCAATCAGGATTAACAATAGAAGCAATTTTTGATGCAAACCCAAAACTTGTTGGAATGGAAATAAGAGATATAGAAATAAAAGATATAGATGAATTAGATAAGTTTTTACTTAATAATTCAATCGATATAGGAATAATATGTGTTCCTAAGTTAAAGGCACAAAATGTCTGTGATAAATTAATAGAAGGTGGAGTTGAAGGTATATGGAATTTTGCACCTGTTGATTTACATGTTACAGAAGATATAAAAGTAGAAAATGTACATTTATCTGAAAGTTTACTTACATTAATATACTTATTACATGATACACAAGAAAATAAAGCACAAGAAAATAAAGAAGAATAAAATATTAGAAAAGTAATAAGAAGCAACCGTTGTTAGAAAAAACAAGGGATGCTTTTTCTCTAATATACAATAAGTAACTATTTATTCATTTATATAAAATAAAGAAATAGTTAATAGAAAAATAAGAGGTGAAATTATGGATTTTAAAAATGTTATATATAAAGAAAATAAAGTAATAATAAAAGAAACAAAAAACTTTGATATTAAGCAAATATTAGAGTGTGGACAATGTTTTAGATGGGAAAAGATAAATGATACAAACTATATTATAATTGCCTTTGAAAGAGTTATAGAAGTAACTCAAGAAGGTAATGAAGTGACCCTACATAATACTAATAAAGAAGATTTTAATAATATTTGGATTAAGTACTTTGATTTAGAAAGAAATTATGATGAAATTAAAGATACTTTAGCTCAAGATGAAATTCTAAAAAAGAGTGTAGAATATGGTTATGGTATAAGAATTTTAAATCAAGAAAAATTTGAAATACTTTTAAGTTTCATTATATCAGCACGAAACAGTATTCCTTCAATTAAGAAGACTGTTAAGAAGATAAGTGAAAAGTTTGGAGAAAAAATAGTATATAAAGATGTTGAATACTATACTTTCCCAACACCAGAAAAGGTTAAAGGTGCAACTTTAGAAGAGATTCAAGAAACAGGAGCATCATTTAGAAGTAAGTACTTAATAGATACTATTAAAAAAGTAAATGAAGCTATAGAAGTTAAAAAGGACTATGAATTGCATAAAGAAAATTATGATGAAAGACCAGAAATATTAGATTTAGATTTAGAATATATTTATAACTTAAGTGATGAAGAGTGTCATATAGTATTGCAAAAGTTCATGGGAGTTGGTGCTAAGGTTGCTGACTGTGTTATGTTATTTGCAATGGAAAAACACTCAGCTTTTCCAGTAGATGTATGGGTTAAAAGAGCTATGATACATTTTTATGTAGCTCCAGATCTTTCATTAAATAAGATGAGAGTTTTTGCTAGAGATAAATTTGGTTCATTATCAGGGTTAGCTCAGCAATACCTATTCTATTATGCTAGGGAAAATAAGATAGAAGTATAGAACCTAGGTTATATCAAGGGTTGAGGCATTTAAAAAGTCATTCGTCAAAAGATTCGTCAAAAATAAAAATTAAAAAATTTTAGATAATAAGCTAGTTGCATTATTAAGCATGTCATCTGTAACGTGGGAGTAAGTTTTCATTGTCTCTTTTACATCATGGCCCATAAGCTTAGCAGTAGTTTTAAAATCAACACCATAAGAAATTAAAGTTGTCGCATATGTATGTCTAAATTCATGTATAGATAGATCATAACCTATTTTCTTTGTGTAATTTCTTAGTAGAGCTGTTAATCCAGAAATACATTTATAAACTATAACTCTATTGCTTATATCTATAGGGTTATAGTTTTTCCATTCTAATAAGACTTTTTTTACTATAGGTGGCAACGGAACATCCCTATATGAGTTGGGCGATTTTAACTCTCCAAATCCTACAGTATTTTCATTTAGGTTTTTCCATTGAATATCTATAGTTATAACATCATTATCAAAATTTATTTTATTCCATGTTAATCCGAGTATTTCACCGATTCTAAGTCCGCACATTCCTGCTAAAGAGAACATAACCTTATATTTCATATTTTTAGTTCTACTAATTAAGTCTTTAAGCTCACCTTCTGTAAGCGCCTTTTTCTTACTTGGTTCTTTAGAAACTTTAATTTCAAGTTTGTCAGCTGGAGATTTGGATATTATATTATATTTATCTTTGGCAGCGTTAAAAATTGCTGTAATCCTATTTTTATAAGTTTTGATAGTTCCATAAGATAAACCTGTTTTTATCATATTATCTATGCATGTTTGTAAATGAATTGAAGTTATTTTCTTCATCTCCATATTATATAAAGGTTTTAAATAATTTAATGCCATATTATATAATCTTACAGTATTATCTTGCATATGCAATTTTATATGATCTAAATACATATATTTAAATTCACCTAATGTTATATCTTTTAGATCCTGGTTTAAGGCTTGATTTTTCTTTAATGCTTTTAATTCTTTTTCAGCAGCAGGCTTAGCCTCTTTTTTAGTTGTGAACCCTTGTTTGGATTTTTGTTTCCATTTACCATTAACTTTATAACTGATAATATACTGCCAACCCTTATCTTTTTGTCTGTAAGTAATATTGTAATCCAATTAAACCAACTCCTTT
>JARIDB010000149.1 GCA_029257045.1 Clostridium sp. | reverse complement strand
GTAATAAATAAATTACTATTATCCATTTTTATATCTTCATCCATAAGAATATTTACATTTTCATGAATCTTAAATTCCCATGTATTAATATCTAAAACCAAGGTTTTGTAATCTACAATATCCAATATAGTAAAGACTAGAAAATTATTTTTCTTGAAGATCTTTGTAAACCCTTCTTTTGGTTCAAGACTCTCTAAGTTATATTCTTTTAGCGGAAGGATCGAATACTCTTCTTTTTCTATTTTTTCATTCTTTACCACTAATTTATAAATAATCCCCTTATCATTAATAGTCATAAAGGATTTTTCCTTTTCATAAAAAAATACATAAGGCATGTCTTCCATAGCATCAGAAATATATTCTTTTTCATTAGTTATATCCACTAATAAAAATTGATTTTTTCTATCCTCTTTTTCCTTATATAATTCAGATTCTTTATCAAATCCGAAAAAATTTATAGTTCTTTCTAAATAAAAATTTTCTTCAATGTAAATTTCCTTATATCCATTACTCATATTTTCTTTTATAATCTTTTCATAGTTTTTATGATTTTCAAGTAAAAACTTATTTTCATTTTTAATATCAATAAAATAGCTTTTTTCTTTTAATTCCTCATGAGTATTAGGATAGCCTTCTGTATAGATACCCTTATAAAAACTATTTGTTCTATTTAATAGTTTTTTATGGTCTTCTAACCAAGGTTCATTTAATTCCACTTTAGAAAATATACCATTTTCATCTAGCGTATAAGGTATATCGTAATCCCATTCAGTTACACCTAGAGATTTTCCCGGATATAATCTACCATAAACTTTACCGTCATCTATATAATAGCCTTTAAATATATCTTTTCTGTCCTCGAAAGGATCTTTAATTTTTGTGATAGATACTTTACTATTATTATTTTCATTATTTAAGCTTATATCTTCTTCTAAGACTTTTACGTCATTACATCCCTTAAATATAGTAATAGAAAGTAAAATAAAAATTATTGAAGCACTTTTTAATATTTTCTTAGTTAAATTTATATTCATAATTTTATCAACCCCTTCTTTTTATATTATACAGGTTACATTTTAAATTTTAGTTCATACTTATTACAAAGTTATTAACTATTATAGTATTTATAATTATTCTTCAACATTATTTTTTAAATAACATAACTCTATCCTAGAATAACTAATTCTATTTTTAATTATTACTAGTTAATTGTTTTCTATTATATAGTTATTAATTTTTATATAAATCAAAAAAGACAATAAGAATTAAAACTCTTATTGTCCTGTATAACTATTTATATAACATTTCTACATGAGGAAGGTCATCTTCTAAATATTCTTCTGAAACTTCTATAAATCCAGCTTTCTTATATAATTCTTTTACATAAACTTGAGCTGATATTCTAACTTCCTTTTCTTTTAAATCTTCTTCAATAAATCTTAAAGCTTTATTTAGTAACGCGAGTCCAAGATTCTTTCTTCTATAATCTTTTTTAACTACAAATCTTCCTATAGATATTTCTTTATAAGAAATTTCTTTAGATAAGATTCTAAGATAGGCTACTATCTCATTATTGTCTATTGCCATTAAATGATATCCACTTAGATCTTTATTATCTAAATCTTGATAGACGCAATTTTGTTCTACTACAAATATTTCAGATCTTAATTTTAAAATTGAATAAAGTTCTATTGCAGTTAGTTCTTCAAAAGTTTTTATTTTATATTCCATTTAAGCACCTAATTCCTAAAAATTAATATTATCTGAATCTGTTCCTTTTCCAGAGCATTCAACTAAATTATCCATAAAGTTAATATCTTCTGCTTCTAGCTAGAAATCAAAATATCTGTGTTCTCTTTTATTCTACTTGCTGTAACAGATTTAGGAAGAGGTAAATAGCCTTTTTCTAATGACCATCTTAAAGAAACTTGATCTATAGTTTTATTATATTTTTGTGCCATAGCTTGAATTTCTTTTACTTCAAAGATTCTTCCTGTAGATAATGGGATATACGCTTCTAATAAAATATTATTTTCTTTGCAGAGCTTAACTGTTTCTTCACTTAAAATATAACAATCTTTTAGATTCCTCATATTAATCCCTCCATTCCTATAATAAGGATTATAACATAAGATTTTTTAGTTTTAAATATAGCGTTAAATTCAAAATAAATTAATATTTTTTTATATTTTTATAAGTGATTTTTATTCAATATATTTAAGAATCCTTCATTAACATAAAAATTTAAACCGCATATAATAATATAAAGCAATTAATAGAGATGGTATAAATGAAAAACATAATAGAACTCCAAAATTGCAAGCTTTTAGGTTCTGGTGCCGAAGGGACTGTGTACTTAAGTAATGAAGGCTATGCTATTAAATGTTTTCGAAAGATTAAAGCTGCTAAAAGTGAAGATGAGATTTTACAAGTTACTAAAGATAGCAGATTTTTTCCTAAGACTATTGTAAGGTTTAGTAATGTAATGGTGCGAGAATATGTATCAGGAAAAAATTTATCAGAACATTTGGCAAGTAAGGGATTATCCTATAAATTATCTTGTGAGATTATAGATTTACTAGAAGATTTAAAAGTTCTTGAATTTACAAGACTCAACGTAAGAAATGCTCATATTTTTATAGATGAAGAGGATAACTTAAAGGTTATAGATCCTAGAAAACCATTTTCAAAAATAGATCCTTATCCTAAAGACATTATTAATATATTAGTAAAAGCTAGTTTATACGATAAATTTCTTCAGGATGTTTTAACCTATAATCATACATTGTTACCTTACTGGACAGATGCTTATAATCAACTGTTTAAGAGAAGAAAAAAAAGATTTAGTAAATATGGCTAAAAAATACTAGAGGCAAACTCTAGTATTTTTTATGATAGTAACTGTGTTTTTAAAATACTTATATTGATATTCTAAGAATGCATTATTAAAATTGAATAAGAATTTAATTTAGGAATATTTCCATTAGTAACTTTTCTAAGAGGTTTTTCCCCAGCTAATTTGTCATCAGCTATAATATTCCAATAACCATTTTTAGAAGGTTCAATATATTTATTTATGTCATAATCCTTTATTGATGTTCCATTAAAAACTATAATAAAATCTTCTACTTCTACTTCTTCTTTTTTATTAATATTTTTATAATGTAATTTTATAACACCGCATTTATCTTCCCTATTTAAAAAGGAAAAATCAATACTATTTATAATTTCTTCTTTAGATTCAAGTTTAAAGAAGTTATATTTCTTTCTAATTTCAATTAATCCTTTTATATAATTAAAAACATCTATATATTTACCTTTATCCTTCCAAAAAAAACTATTTATGCTATCCGAACTTCTATAACTATTATGATCTCCATTTTTACTTCTTAACATTTCTGTCCCCCCATGAATAAAAGGAATTCCTTGAGACATTAAAATTATACTAAGTCCTAAAATATTTCTTCTAACAAGCTCATTATCTAACGGATTTATTTCTTTAAACTTTCTATATTTTCCATTCTCTATACTAGGATTTAAAGATTTTTCTATTTGATCCCAAAGAATATAATTATCATGAGCATCTACATAGTTTATACTTTCCTGTGGAAATTTTGCTAAAATATTAATAGAACCTTTTAATCCTTCAATTATATTCCAAGCTGTAGGCCCATCATGAGGATTTCCATTTATAAAACCTAAAGAAGGTTTATTATCTCCTCTTATATAATTTCTAAAAGTATCATTAAAAACAGAAAATCCTTGGTTTTGTTGACTTCCTCTTGAAGTACCATTTTTAACTGGAGAATATCCACCCTTCCAAGGCTCTCCATAAATAATAATTGAATCATCAATACTTTTAACTTCTTTTACAATCTCTTTCATAGTATCCAAATCTATAAGTTCCATTAAATCAAATCTAAATCCGTCTATATGATAATCCTTAATCCACGTTTTTATTGAATCAATTATATATTTTCTAACCATAGGCCTTTCTGTTGCAATTTCATTACCACATCCTGAACCATTAGTAAATCTACCTCTATAATCTGTTCTAAAATAATAAGCAGGCACAATATTATCAAAGTTACTAGTATCTTGCATATGATTATAAACAACATCCATTATAACTTTTATATTTTCAGAATGAATTTTTTTTATCATTTCCCTAAGCTCAATAGTCCTGCTTATAGGGTTGTATGGTTCTGTAGAATAGCTTCCTTCTGGAGCATTAAAATTTTTAGGGTCATATCCCCAGTTTCT
>JARIDB010000132.1 GCA_029257045.1 Clostridium sp. | reverse complement strand
TTGACTAACTGGTAAATCTAATGCTCTACCTATCATCGATTTCCTTGATGTTGCAAGTAAAACTGGATATCCAAGACTTACTATATCCTCAAGGTTATTCATTACTATTAAGTTTTCCTCATAGCTTTTTGCAAATCCTATACCTGGGTCCAAAATTATCTTCTCTTTTTTTACCCCCTTTGATAATGCAATTTCTATACTTTCTTCTAAATCCTTAATTACATCTTCCATTATGTTATTATAATTCATAATTTCCCTATTATGCATTAAAACACAAGTAACATTGTTATCTGCAACTAATTTTGCCATTTCCTTGTCTTTTTTAAAGCCCCATATATCATTTATAATATCTGCCCCTGCTAAAATTGCTGCTTTTGCCGTGATACTCTTATAGGTATCTACAGATATAAGAATATCTAATTCCTTCTTTATAGCTTTTATAACAGGAATAACTCTATTTATTTCTTCTTCCTCATTTACATACTCTGCCCCAGGTCTTGTTGACTCGCCACCTATATCTATAATATCAACACCTTCTGCTATCATATCCTTTACTCTTTTTAAAGCTACTTCTACATTAATATAATCTCCTCCATCAGAAAAAGAATCTGGAGTTACATTTAATATTCCCATTATGTAAGTTCTTTCTTTTAAATCTAATATTTTATCTCCAATTATCATTTTATCACCTATTTAAATTTCTATTCCTTTATTTTTCTTTTCATCATTCCATTTACATAACTTTGTAGATTTACAGTTAAAACAATTCCTTGATAATTTATCACTTTTATAAATAATTTCAGATAAACTATCTTCACTTTTCAATCTGTGTTCTTTTATAGATTTTATTATTTGATTTTCTTCTTCTTCTGTAAATCCTATACCCTTTAATATATCTTCCGCTATCATCGCACTAGCTATATTATGTGGTATTCCTTCTTTATATTCTAAAACTCTCCCAATATCATGAAGTAATGATATTGCATAAATAACTTCTTTATGATGATTAAGTTGTTTTTCTAAAACTTCAATATATGATATTCTGGCTACATCTAAAAAATGTGCTAAAGAATGTTTACAAAATATCCTATCTTGCTCAAATTCTGATATCTCATCTAATAATTTTTTATATCTTTCGTTATTTAATATTTTATTTACCCTATCCATATTTTTCTCCTATTTAATTAAACTTAGAACTTCTTTTCTAAGTTCATAGTCCTCTTTAAAAATCCCTCTATATGTTGTAGTTACTGTTTTAGCTCCAGGCTTTTTAACCCCTCTCATTGTCATACACATATGTTCACCTTCAATTACAACCATAACTCCTTCTGCATTTAAATACTTCATAATAGCATCTGCTACTTCCTGAGTAAGTCTTTCTTGTAACTGAGGTTTTTTAGAATATATCTCAACACATCTTGCAAGCTTTGATAAGCCTACTACTTTTCCTTTTGGTATATAAGCAATATGAGCTTTACCATAGAATGGTACTAAATGATGTTCGCACATAGAGAAAAAGGTTATGTCCTTTTCTAAAACCAAACTATTATCTTCAATAGTAAAAGTCTTTGTCAATTCCTTTTCCGCCTCTTTATTTATACCTGAAAATATTTCTTCATACATCCTAGCTATTCTATCAGGAGTTTCAATTAGTCCTTCTCTATCAACTTCTTCGCCTATTCCTTCTAATATTAATTTAACTCCTGCTATTATTTTTTCTTTATCTATGATTTTTCTCCTCCTTATAAAAGTTTTATAGATATATAAAACTTTTAACTCTAAAAAACTTATTAGTATTAATAATCCTTATTATATGATAAAATACCTTTAATATTTAAATTATACCATAATAAAATTAAAGATTAAATTTATACTTTGAATATAGAAGGGAGTTTTTACATGTTAAAATGTGATTTACATATGCACTCAGTTTTTTCTGACGGAAGGTATCTACCAAAAGACATTGCAAAAATGGTTAAAAATAAAAATTTAGACTATTTTTCATTAACTGACCATGATACATTAAGTGGAATAGATGAGATCTTAGAAGAAGCAAATAAATTAGGTCTTAACTTTATCCCTGGGATAGAATTATCTACAGAACATAATAAAGAATCAATTCATGTTTTAGGTTTCTTTAAAAAGGATGATTATAAAAATCCTGAATTAAATAAATTACTTGATGAATTTAAGGAAAATAGAATTAAAAGAGCATATAAAATAGTTGAAAACCTAAAAAAATATCATAATATAGAAATTGATATTAATAAGGTTCTATCTGCTGGTAAAGATACTATCGCAAGACCTCATATCGCTAAAGCTATTATAGATTCTGGTTATCCTTATACTCTTGAATATATTTTCGATAACTTCATAGGTAATAACTGCAAGTCCTATGTTTCTTCAACAAAAATTTCAACTAAAGAAGGAATTGAACTTTTAAAGAAATATAATGCCTTTGTTTTTTTAGCGCATCCTATTTTAGTAAGAAAAACTAATATTAATGATTTACTCGACCTAGGATTTGATGGTCTTGAAGCTATATATTATCAAAATAAAAGATCAGATACTACTAAATTTATTGAATTAGCTAAGAAAAGAAATTTATTTATTTCTTGTGGATCTGATTGTCATGGTATAGAGAATGATATTCGCCATGGTGAAATTGGAGATGTTAACATTCCAGATGAAGATTCTATTATTGATATGTTAAGCTGGATTAAAGCCTTAGTTTAAAAACTATATTAAAAGGGGTATTACTTTAATTAAGTAATACCCCTTTTATTCATTTTTACTTTTCTTCTAAAAATGCTCTATAACCCTTCATTGTTTCATAAACATCAAACTTGCTTGATACTTCGTAAGGAGCATGCATATTTTGTAGAGCAACTCCACAATCTATAACT
>JARIDB010000117.1 GCA_029257045.1 Clostridium sp. | reverse complement strand
AAAATTTCAATTCACTCCTTGCTAAAGAGTTAGTTATAAACTTATTTTTGATTATATAATCAATTATCAACATTTCATCTGATGAAAGTTCAATTCCATCATTACTTTTAGCTTCCACTTCTATATCCGTAAATATTTTAGTTAAGTAATACTTAGTTCCTCTTCCTACTCCATCTGCTTCTAAATAACCTTTATCTACTAATGATGATAATATTTTATTTCCTACAATTGCATGTGTATCTAATAATTGTTGCAATCTATTATTAGTAACGTACTCTTCTTGATGTGCTGATACTAGTGCCACTACTTCTTCTTTACTTAATTCACTATATTTATCTTTCAATACTATTTTTAAAAGACTTATACTTTCTTCTGGTAACATTGATACAGTTCTCAAGGTTAATGTTATTCTATCAGGATTATATAATTCTTCTAAATCTGGTGCTAACCATTCTTGTTCTTTCCATGCTAATTGGATGTTTTCAAGACCCGATCCCGCTCGCTCTCCAATACCTAGTAAATTAAACATTTTAAATATATTTTCATTTCTTGGATCGCTAACTCCACCTTTTAATGCTTCTTCCCTTGTTATTCTTAGATTTCCTGGGTTACTAACCCTAAAATATGTTTTCCCTTTTTCTATAACAATCCCTCTTGGTATCTTGTAGTCTGCATGTATTAGTGCATTTGCTACGGCCTCTCTTACAGCCTCATGTACCCTTGTTTCCTCTTGTCTTACCCCATTTAGAATTTTAAAGGGAACATTTAAATTATCTGTTATTCTATTTATAATCTTGAAATAAAAATCAAATATATTTCCGCTCCACATACCATCTGATGAAATAAGCCTATAATCCCATCTTACATCTCCTGACATTTTCTCCCTGTAATCCAAAAAGTATTTAGGGAACTCATCTGTTATTCCCCTATCTTCACCAAACATTAAAAGACCTGCTGCTGTAATACCCTCTATACCTAATTTTCTATTCTTATCATAAGCTCCTAACTTATATAAGAATTGCTTATCATTTAATGCTACCCACGGATGATTAGGTTTTATTGCTCTTAACCTATTTCTAAAACTATTTATTGTATCTTGATTTAAATCATCAATATCAAACCCCTCTAATATTAAACTATCCTGTGATTCATCTAATTGATCTGCAATCATTCTTTTTATTTCTTCTTTTGAACATTTATAATCTCCAGAATGATTTCTTCTATAAGTTCCTGCATGCTTACTTTCATTAAAAGGATTTTCACCTATATATACTGGTCTTTCTCTTCTTTCTGCTTTAGGTACATTTATTAATATAATTTTCTTTCCATCTACATCCTCTATACTAATTAATGAATTATTCAATATATTAGCACTTACCTTTTTAGGATTATTTAAATTATCCCATAAATCTTTAAGTATATTATCTGGATTTTCTATCCCTACTGGATAAAATAATCCTTTTTTTTCTTTTATACCTAATATAATTGTTCCACCATTTGTATTGGCAAAGGCCGAATAACTTTCCCACAAATCTTTTGGCAATCCACCTGTTGCTTCTTTACATTCTATTTCTTCATTTTCTACTATTGAATATATATCTATCTCCATATATTCCACCTCTTTTCCCTTAATTGTATCCTACCTTATATACTTAATTATAGCCTTTAATTATTAAACTTAAAATAAATATTAATTATTTAAATCTAAAATTAAAGGGGCTGTTGCAAACAGTCCCCTAATATAAAATTTAAAATTATGGTAGTATTTCATACCGAAATACTTAAGTTTATATTATTTCAAAACTACTTTCAGTAGTTTTTTCCTTCATTATACATTTTAAATTTAAAATTTTTAATTGTGCCACAGCCCCCTTAATTCTTATAAATAATCTTCATATTGTTTTTTTTCTGTTAAGTCGCTTAATAGATGCTTGATTTCTTGATCTTTGTTTTTATCCATAATCAAAATCACATCACCAGCATCTACTATAACTAAATCTTTAATTCCAAGACCTATTATAAGATTTTTATCACTAAAT
>JARIDB010000145.1 GCA_029257045.1 Clostridium sp. | reverse complement strand
ATTTAGAATATATAAAAGATCAAAAGGCTAAAATTATGGAAAATATTAATTTGGCTAAAGCTTCAGATATTGAAAAAGTATCTGCAATTATTATGTGGAATGAAGATGTAAAAAAGAAAATAATAATGGATCTTATTTTAGATGGATATAGAGTATCTTTAAAAGAAGATGAAGTGGATATTTTAACTATAGAATGGTAATTATAGAACTAGGGTAACCTAGTTTTTTATTCTTTAGGAAATTATAATAAATTAATCCTGTGAATAAGTTATTATAATTTAATACTTCAATTCTCAAGGTAACATATAATTGATTGCAATGACTTGAAGCGTAACGATGGAATAAGCAAACTATTATATGTTAACATTTTTTATATTGGTTCCCTAATATAAATTTATAAGGAGGAGAAAAATGGAAAATGGCAAAAGTGATAATATTATAGGAAGAGATTTTTATAAAGGGGAAACTTTAGATGTATCAAGGAATCTTTTAGGGAATTTTCTTGTTAGAGAAATAAATAACAGGAAATTAATAAGCAAGATTGTAGAAGTAGAAGCTTATATAGGCTCTATAGATAAAGCTTGTCATGGATATAATTACAAAAGAACTGAAAGGACTAAACCTTTATATGAAGAAGGAGGAATTAGTTACGTTTATATAATTTATGGTATGTATAATTGTTTAAATATAGTATCAGGTAAAGAAGGGGAACCAGAAGCTATATTAATTAGAGCTGTTGAACCTATAAATGAATTAGATTATATATCTAATAATAGATTTAAGAAAGATTTTGATGAATTAAATAAAAGGGAAAAACTAAACTTAACTAATGGTCCAGGAAAGTTATGTAAGGCACTAGAGATAGATAGGAAAGATAACTTAAAAAAATTAGATGGTGAAAACAGTATATATTTAGAATTTAATTTAGATAATAATATAGAAATAGTAGAAAGTAAAAGAATAGGGATTGACTATGCAGAAGAAGCTAAAGATTTTCTTTGGAGATTTTATATTAAAGATAATTTATATATTTCAAAAAAATAACTTATATAAACATAGAAATCATTTAATTCCTTTTATTTTATAATTTATTAATTAAAAAACATACATATATGGAAAGGTTATATAGGAATATTTAGAAAAATTAAGATAAAACTATTAATAAGTTTTAAAAAGGAGATGATTTTATGAAATTAAAAAAAACTATACTTATTTCATTATCGTTTATATTAATTACAGGAGTTTTAATTAGTGCAAAACCTGTTAAGTCTGATAAAGAAAAAGGTCAAGTAGTTATTGGGGAAATAAAAGAAGTAAATAAAAATGACAAAGGAGAAATTATATCTATTACAGTAGAAGGATATATAAAAGGAAAAGAAGTTATTAAAACAACTGTTGTTGGATTAATAAACAAAGATACAAAAATGTTTAATTCAAACCATGATAAAAAAGAAGATATATTAATAAAAAAGGGAGATATAGTTTATCTTAGAGTTGATGAAGCTATGACTAAGTCTTTACCACCACAAACTAATGTTAAAAGATTATTTATAACAAATAGTAAATAAGAAATGGAAATTTTACATAAATACCTTTATAATATAAATGGAGGGTTAATATGACAAATTTTAAAAAAGAACAATTAAAAGAAAAACTAACAGAAACTCAATATAGAATTACTCAAGAAAATGGTACTGAACCACCTTTTTCAAATGAATATTTTAATAACTTTGAAGAAGGTATTTATGTAGATATTGTTTCGGGAGAACCATTATTTATTTCAACAGATAAATTTTATTCAGAATGTGGATGGCCAGCTTTTTCAAAACCTATTGATAGAAATATAATAAAAGAAAAAACAGATAAAGGTTTTGGAATGGTAAGAACAGAGGTAAGAAGCAATGGATCTGATTCCCATTTAGGACATGTATTTTGTGATGGTCCTGTTGATAAAGGGGGCCTTAGATATTGTATAAATTCTGCAGCTCTTAAATTTATTCCGAGGGAAAAGATGAAAGAAAGCGGATATGAGGAATTTATTGATTTATTAAAGGAAAAATAGTAAAGGTGGTTAGCCCACTTTTACTTTTTATATATTTATTAATAAAAAAAATATAGTAAAGAATATTGAATTTATTTAGGACAACCTATTTAAAAATAAATTACGGGGTACGGTATGGATAAGATCAGAAGAAATAGAAGAAAAAAAAGTGTTAAATTTATTATTAATAGAGAGAAAGGTTTGTATAGTGCAATATCTATTTGTTCAATTCTTTTAATTTTAATAGTAAGACTTTCCTTTATTATGATATATAAAAGCAAGGAATACAGAAGTATGGCTCAAGGACAATGGAATTCTCAAGTTACAGTAGAATCAAAAAGAGGAAGTATAAAAGATAGAAACGGAGCAATACTTGCAACTTCAATTGATGTATATAGAGTTGATATTGATTTAAAAGCTATAGATATATACTTAGATGATGAAGAAACTACAAAAGAAAAAGTAGCGAGAAAACTTTCGGAAACTTCAGGAGTACCTTATGATGAAGTATTACAGAAGTTAAATCCTGTTAATGAAGATGGAATAGAAGTAAATACTACAACTTTAATTAAAGGAATAGAAAAATCTTTAGCAGATGAAATAAAATCCTTAGATATATATGGAGTTATTATATCAATAAACCCAAAAAGATATTATCCAAATAATAATTTTTTAGCTCATATACTTGGTAGTGTAAATTCTGATAATGTTGGATTAAATGGAGTTGAGCTTCAATATGATAATGAGCTAACTGGTATTTCGGGTTATAAAATAGCAGAGGTAGATGGTAGTTTAAAAGAACTTCCTTATCAAACGGTTAAATATACTAGCCCTATTGATGGAAAAAATCTTACTTTAACAATAGATGAAAATATTCAACTTATGGCTGAAAATGTAGCAGAAAAAGGTATATTAGATAATAAAGCTAAAGAGGTTACTATTATAGTTATGAATCCAAATAATGGAGAAGTGTTAGCTCTTGTAAATAAGCCGGATTTTAATCCTAATACTCCCTATGAAGACTATGAAAACTTTGAAGGGGAAAATGAATCGGAAAAACTTCAAAATATGTTTAGAAATAGTTCTATAAGTAATAATTTTGAACCAGGTTCTACCTTTAAAAATGTTACTATGGCAGCAGCAATTGAAGAAGGTATTGTTCATGAAAATGATACATTTTATTGTGGAGGGGGATTAAAGTTTGGTTCAACTACAATAAAATGCTGGAATTTAGTAGGACACGGAGCGCAAACCTTGCCGGAAATATTACAAAACTCTTGTAATGTTGGATTTATGGAACTTGGAGCAAAACTAGGAAATGAAAAAATGAGGGAATATATAGAAAAGTTTGGTTTTGGGCAAATTACTCAAATAGATTTACCTGGAGAATCAGAAGGCGTAGTTAAATCTGTTAGTGATATGAGTGAAATGGATCTTGCAACAATTGCTTTTGGTCAAACAAATACAGTAAATAGTATTCAATTAATGCAAGGATTTAATGTTATAGCTAATGGTGGTACATTAATTCAACCTCATATAATGAAGGAAATATCTTATAACGAAGAAAATGGGACAAAGGTTATAGATAAAAGCTTTGAACCAAGTAAAAAAGAAAATATTATTTCGGAAAATACAGCATCTACTTTAAAAGATTATTTAGAAAGAACTATAAACCAAGGAACTGAAATAGGAGCCTTTATGGGAAAAGAAAGAAGAGTAGGTGCAAAATCTGGTACAGCAGAAACTGTAGATCCTGTTTCAGGAGGATACTCAGAAGATAAATATATAGCTTCAGTTATAGCTTTATATCCTGTGGAAAAACCTGAAGTTACAATATATATAAAGGTTGAAAATCCAAGTACGGGTGTATA
This sequence comes from Clostridium sp., assembly GCA_029257045.1. Taxonomy (GTDB): domain Bacteria; phylum Bacillota; class Clostridia; order Clostridiales; family Clostridiaceae; genus Clostridium. Next base: position 5,278 of record JARIDB010000145.1, on the reverse strand, counting down.
TTATGGTGGTCAAGTTGCAACTCCTTTATTAAAAAATTTACTTGCAGAAATGTTTAAATATACGGATTCACAAATATATAAGGATAGATATACAGAAACTAAGAATGTTGTTGTTCCAGAACTTAGAGGGAAAACAATAGAAGAAGCAAAAGAAATTTTAGAAAGTAATAATTTGAATATGACTATAGAGGTTAATCAGGGGAAAGTTTCTAATATGGAACCTTATCCAGGATCTTTAGTAGAGGAAAAATCTATTATTACTATAAATTTAAAAGAAAACAATAAAGATACAAAGAAAATAGTAATGCCTAATTTAAAGGGGAAAACATTAGAAGAGGCCATAGAAATCCTTGGTAAAATAGGAATAAAGGATTATAAAACAAATGGAGATGGAGTAGTTAAAAGTCAAGATATTATTCCAGGGAAAATTATCGAAAAGGAAACCAAAGTTAAACTAGATTTAAATAATTAAAAGTAGGGGATTAAATGAAAAGAAATCAAGGTTTTAAAAAAGAAAAGGTGAGAAAAAAAATAAAAAAAATAAGTCATATGAAAGATATAGATTATAGTTTTTTATGTGGGATAATGTTACTTCTTTTTATAGGTGTAGTAATGGTCTATTCCTCTAGCTCTTATTATGCTTTATATGAAAATGAAAGTTCAGAATTTTTTATTATAAAGGAACTAATATGGACAGTAGTTGGAATAATAGCTATGTTTTTCACTATGTCTTTTGATTACCATAATTATAAAAAGCTTACACCATTAGTATTAATAATTGCCTTTATTTCTCTTGTAGCTGTATTGTTTTTTGGGTCTGTAAATGGAGCAGTAAGATGGATAAGGCTTGGACCTTTATCATTTCAACCTTCAGAACTTGGTAAATATACAGTAGTTTTATATTTAGCTTATGCAATTGATAATGGCAAAAATAGAATTGAAAAGTTTTGGAGTGGAACTACATCTTATTTAATAATTCCAGGACTTATAGCACTTTTGGTATTACTTGAACAAAACTTAAGTATAACAGTTATAATTGCTGTTGTTTCAATGATTATGGTAATTGCTGGGGGAGCGAAGATTAAATATATATTATCTTTAATACCGTTAGGGTTTGCAGGTGTTGGAGCGTTAATAGCTATGAAACCATATAGGCTTAAAAGATTTACAACATTTTTAAATCCTTGGGAAGCGCATTCGGATGATAGCTATCAATTGATTCAATCATTTTATGCATTAAGTTCTGGAGGTATATTTGGAGTAGGCCTTGGGAACTCAAGGCAAAAAGCTTTATTTATGCCAGAACCTCATAATGATTTTATTTTTGCAATTATTGGAGAAGAATTAGGGTTAATAGGAGCAGTTTTTGTAGTGTTTTTATTTATTTTGATTACAGTTAAAGGGGCAGGAATAGCAATTAAGGCAAAGGATAACTATGGTTATTTATTAGGTATGGGAATAATCTCAATTATAGCTATTCAGGCAGTTATTAATATAGCGGTAGTAACTGGGTCTATGCCAGTTACAGGAGTTCCACTACCTTTAATAAGTTATGGAGGAACCTCATTAGTATTTAATTTAACTGCACTTGGAATATTATTAAATATATCAAGGCAAAGTAAAGAGGTGTTAAAATAAGGTACTACAATAGTACCTTATTTTGTTAATTATTAAAAAATATGTTAGAATGTATTTAGATATTTTGAGTTATTGGAGGTGTAATTGTGATTATAATAATAGAGGATGCCTTAGAAGAGAAGGCTTTTGAAATAGGACAAAGTCTAAAAAATGAAATAGATAATTCTTTAGTTATTAGTAAAAATAACTTAGAGAACTTAATTAAATCTATATTTATTGATGAAGATTCTATCAAACATCAGGAAGTCAAAGAATTTGAAAATAATACATTAATATATTTAATTAGAAATATAAAAGAGAAGTTTGGTAAAAATTTAATTATTTCCTTAGAAAAAAATACTGAAAGTTCAAAAGAAATAAAAAATAGAATAAAAAAGTTGGATGAAGAATTTTATTTTTTCAAAACAGAAGAAAGTTTGTATATAAAACTAAATATAGTAAAAGAAGAAAAAAACTTTATAATACATAAAGATACAATAGAAGAAATGAAAACTAGAATTTTAGAAGTTTTAAAGATATCTAAAAAGAGTTTTATTGAAAGAGAACTTGTATCAAATAAGATTTATTTAATAAAAGGAAATAACTTAGATATAAATTTATTAAATTCTTCTCATCAAAGTATAAAAAATTTATATAAGAAAAAAGGATTTTGTGAAATTACTTTAGAAGTTCACCCTTTAATTATACAACAAGAACTTATTATAAATAATTTAGATATCTATACTAACCTAGAAGATTTAAGTAAAGAAGACATGAATTTATTAAAAGATATAAATAAAAATATAAATAATAATGAAAGAGAAGTAACAAAAATCATAGAAAATACTTTAAATTATATTAGAACCTTTAAAAAAGAAAGAGAAAATTATAATAATAAAGATGTTATAAAAAATCTAAAAACTATAAGTGAAACAATAAACTACAAAAAAGGAAATATATTTGAATTAACAAAACTATTTATGTCTATAATTAGATATTGTGAAATACCTACAAAACTTATATTTGGAATAATTAATAAATCTTCATATCATAGTTGGATTGAAGTTTATTCAGAAGAGATAGGGTGGATACCTGTAGAGACTAAAATAAATATTAAAATGAAAAATGAAAAATATTATTTTGGAATTACAAACAAGCATATTAAACTTTTTGAGGATGTTAATTTTGAAAATATTAATGAAAAACTAAAAAAGATAGAAATAGAAGTAATACCAAATAACCAAACAGAAAATTAACAAAAGATTTTTGTAAGAAATAGAAACTATTAATATTAATAATAGAAAAATAAAAAATATAGAGTTATAATAAGAAGCAAATGAATATAACTGAGAGGAGAAAAAAATGAGTACAGTTATCTTTACAGATTCATGTTGTGATTTACCAATAGAATTTATTAAAGAAAATAATATAGAATTAATATCACTTAGAGTAAAATATGAATCAGAGGACATTCCAGATGATTTAGGTCAAAGTATAAAGTATAAAGATTTTTACAGTAAACTTAAAAATGGAGTTACAGCTACAACTTCTCAAGCAAATGCTTATTATTTTGAAGAAGAATTTAGAAAACAAGCTAAATTAGATAAAGCAATTATATATATAGGATTTTCATCTGCTTTAAGTGGTTGCGTAAATAGTGCAAGAATTGCTAAGGAAATTATTGAGGAAGAAATGCCAAAGGCAGATATAACAATAATTGATAGTAAAAGTGCCTCTTTAGGTCTTGGATTATTAGTGTTTAATGCAACGAAAATGCTTAAAGAAGGAAAAACAAAAGAAGAAATAATAATGTGGATAGAGGAAAACAAGCTAAAAGTAAATCATTGGTTTACAGTAGATGATTTAAATCATCTAAAAAGAGGGGGCAGGGTATCCAGTACAGTTGCGATAGTTGGAACAATGTTAAATATTAAGCCTATTATGCATGTGGACAAAGAAGGTAGATTGATTCCAGTTGCTAAGGTTAAAGGAAGAAAGAAATCTATAAAAGATTTATTTGAAAGATTAAAAGAAAATGCAGTAAATATAGAAGAGCAAACTATATTTATAAGTCATGGAGACTGCCTTGAAGAAGCAGAAACTTTACGGGATTTAATATTATCAGAATATAAAGTTAAGGATTGTATTATAAATTATATAGGCCCTGTTATTGGAAGTCACGCTGGACCAGGAACTATTGCTTTATTTTTTTTAGGAAATAATAGAGAATTAAATTAATATAAGAAGAGTACTGTAATACAAATTAAAATATAGAATGAAGATAAAAACTACTGAAAGTAGCTTTTTAATAATATAAATTAAATTATTTTAGTATAAAATAGTAGCATAATTTTTAGTTTTATATCAAGGGATTGTCTGTGACCAATGTAGTTAGTTAAGATATTGGTGCAGACAGTCCTTTTTATATTTTGAAAAACTACTAACCTTGAATTATTTCAAATAAAATGATAAAGTATAGAGTAGACTGAAAGATAATATTATATATTTTAGTATTATTTATTATGTGGTGGAGGGGGGCTTAAGTTATGTATGAATACATAAAAGGATATTATAAGGGTATTAATAAAGACTATATAATTATTGAAAATAACGGAATAGGATACAAAATATTTACATCAGGAGCAACTATGGCTTCTATGCCTATAATAGATGAAGAAATTAAGCTATACACTAAACAAATTGTAAGAGATGACTTTTTAGGACTTTATGGATTTGAATCTGTAGAAGAATTAGATATGTTTAATTTATTGTTATCCATAAATGGAGTTGGTGCAAAAGCTGCCTTATCTTTACTTTCTATTAGTAGAATAAATAATTTAAGATATGCAATTATTATAGGAGATGAAAAGCATTTATGTAGAGCTCCTGGAATAGGTAAAAAAACTGCAGGAAGAATTATCCTAGAACTTAAAGATAAGCTTCAAAAAGAGCAATTAAGTAAAGGTGAAATCAACATAGATGGATTTATGGAAGAATTAGATGAAAGCAGAAGTAATATAACAGAGGCTTTAGGTGCTTTACTAGCCCTTGGATATTCAGAAAAGGAAGCAGAGTCTGCTCTTAAAAAGATAGATAAAACTGAGACTCTTGAAAATATAATAAAAAGCTCTTTAAAAGTACTAATGGGATAGAGGTGATATTATGGAAAGAATAATAACTCCAGAAGAACTTTTAGAAGACGGAGTAGAACTTAATTTAAGACCTCAAAGTTTAAAATCCTATATAGGTCAAGAAAAGGTAAAGGAAAGGCTTAATATATTTATAAAAGCAGCTCAGAGCAGAGAGGAAGCTTTAGATCATGTTCTTCTTTATGGACCTCCAGGACTTGGGAAAACAACATTAGCTAATATTATAGCAAAGGAAATGGGGGGAGACCTTAAAATAACCTCAGGACCGGCTATAGAAAGAGCTGGTGATTTAGCTGCAATACTAACAACTCTAAAAGATAATGATGTTTTATTTATAGATGAGATTCATAGATTAAATAGGAATGTAGAAGAAATTTTATATCCTGCTATGGAGGATTATGTGTTAGATATAGTTATTGGAAAAGGTGCATCAGCAAAATCTATAAGGCTTGATTTGCCGAAATTTACATTAATAGGAGCAACTACAAGAATAGGAATGCTAACATCACCTC
>JARIDB010000049.1 GCA_029257045.1 Clostridium sp. | reverse complement strand
ATGAGAAGGCTTAATAACATCACCTACGGAATGATGAAGAATAAAACTGAATATATACTTCCTAATGTAGAAATAAAAGAAGTAGCATGATAAAATAAGGTTAACAGATTAAGGAAAAATAGGGATGAAAAGTAGCTACATAACAGAAAAAATGATAAGTAGTTGGAAGTGTCTTAAAACTATGGTAAGGGTTGAAAATACTCAATCCTGCCACTAAAAATAAAAAGACAGACTCTGCCCCAAGGGGGCGGGTAAACCTGTAGATATAGAATTGAAATATAAAGATGGGTGGACAGCGGCACAAAAGGCAGAAGCTGATGCAAAGGTGAGAGCGTTAACTGAAGCAGATACTGTGAAAACAGTACCTAATAGAAGAGGGACATCTGCATCATCAAGATATAAAAAAGCAAATGGGTCAGATTCTGTACTTAAGGGGAATGATGTTGACCATACTATAGATTTACAATTAGGTGGTGCTGATGATATATTAAACATGAACCCATTAGATGCTAGTGTTAATAGGAGTTTAGGAAAACAGATACAAATCAAAACTAAAGATTATCCTGTTGGTACTAGATTCGGTGATTTTACAATAAAATAGATTAATTGGAGGATAATAATGTTTAAAGATTTTTATAAACACTTCAATGTACCCAAAATTGAAGAAAATAGATATTGCATGAAAGCAAAGATTTATAGTGTTGAAAATTTAGCTTTAGGTTTTAATGAATTATTGAATAATTATCAAGGTAATTCATTTGGAGGAGGAATTTATAGACTTCACAATTATGATGATATAAAAAAATGGAATGAAATAGTTTCAGATGCTTTTCCAGAGTTTAAAGAAAGAATTCAGTGTTTTGGATATGATTGGTTAGGAAGACAATTTTCAATTGATAAAACAAGAATATTAGACGGACAGCCTCAAATACTTATGTTTGAGCCAGGTACTGGGGAAGCATTAGAGATACCTTGTAATTTTATACAATTTCATAATGATGAAATTCCGAATTATCATGAAGCATGCTTAGCATCAGAATTTTTTCATGATTGGATGAAAAGTAGTAAGAATAAGTTAGATAAAAAAAGTTGTGTTGGGTATAAGGTTTTATTGTTCCTTGGAGGAGATGATATAGTAGAAAACTTAGAAGTTAGTGATATGGAAGTCTATTGGAGTATATGTAGTCAAATGATAAAAAATACTAAAAACTTGGAAGACGAAGCTAAAATAGATGAAATAAAAATTTCTGATTAATAGAGTAACTGCAAAATTGCGATTAAACTGACTTAATAATTTATATAAATAAATCTGATATTAAAAAATATTTAAACTTATATGATATGCAATAAGAAAGTAAAAAATAATAAGATGCATAATTGTATTAATGTAGTAAGTAGGGACAAAGGGGGAAGAGTGGCAGGGAAAAATAAAAAGTTAATTCTAGTTGATGAAACTAAAAATACTTTCTAAAATCTTTACCACCTTATCCCCTTTCAACCTAAAGTAAAAGAAAATATAGCTGTAATAGAAATATCGATACTTCAATAGTGTCGATATTTTTTATACAATTATATTGAGATAGTAGAAGATTCAGAAAATGCTACTGAAATACTATTAATACTTTCTAAAAGAGAAGATAACTAGGGTTGAAATCTACTGTAAGCTGAAATGAAAGGAAATCCTAGGCTTAACAATTTCACTTGAAATCGAGGGGAATTAATAACAATAAATATGTAGGGTAAAAATCAATTCCACTAAAAAATAAAAGAAATGAAAAGATAAAACATATAAATAATGGAACTTGGAAATAGGAACTCGGGACTCAGAAAGAGGAACGGGGCATATGGAGGAACAAGAACCTAAAGAAAATAATAATTGAAATAGACTTTAGGTATATTAGAATAATGATAAAGAAATTGAAGAAAAGATAATTTATAAATGAAAAATAATCAAAATAAAAAATAATAAGTTAATAAAGGAAAATCTAAACAGATCATGAGGGATATTTAGAAAGTATAATTAATCCACTTAGGCAAAACAGGTATGCATATGAAATAGTAAGAGGTACAATAGAGGTATAAAGAAAATTGTGAAGGTGCATAGTATATAGGAAGTAAGATATACGAGCATTTGGATTAAGTAATATTGGTGAAGTATTTACTGGTAAAAATGTTATAAAAGATAAAATATTTAAGGGAAATGATGAAGCATATAATACAACTGAATTTATTTTAAATATGACAGGTGTTGGAATGGTAAGTGCTTCTGCTTATTTACCACAAACAAAGAATAATAATATAAATAATGAGACTAACCCACAAAAGGATGAACTTAAAGGTGAATCTAAGTTAAAAATGAATCTTCAACTATTTGCAGAAGGAAGTTCAGATGAAGTAGATAATGGAAAGGCTATTAAAAATCCTATTATAGGCAAAGAAAGAGTAGGTAGTGCATTAAAAGATGATGTTGTAGATTCAATTAGAAATGATAAAAATCAAATAATTAAAGAATTTCCAGCAACAGCAAAAGGACATGGATTTTCAGATATAATTGATAATTATGTTGGAGATGCTATACACATAAAACTGTCAGATGGGGCAGATTTATATCAATTACCTGGATCAAATAATGGAGTTTCAGGTAGGTTTGAATGGATTGTCGAAAATGAAAAAGTAACACATAGAATGTTTATTGAGAATGGAACAATAAATGGGAGGCCTATATTACCATGATTAAACTTGAGGAATTTAAGAAAAATAAAATAAATATAAATTGGACAACAATTATGCTTGGATGGTATGGTCCAGGAAAGTTTGATAGACAACTTAAAGAGAAGGATATAATTAATTATGCAATAGATTTAATTATTAATGATGATAACAAACAACAAGATGTTTTGATATTAGCAAGTTGTAGCGAAAAAGATTTTTGTGATATTGAAGAATTAATAAATAGGTTGGCTAATGAAGAAAAAGTAGATAAAGAGGTAGAGTATAGAAAATGGCAAATAATTCTACTAATGAATTTACTAAGTAATTTAAATGATAAGCCAACTTATGGATTAATAGAAATTACAGAATTTTGGGAAAAATTCAGTTATCCAGAATATAGTCCACATATAGTTCAAGGATTAAAAAATAATATAAATCCTTCAGATTACTATTCTAAAGAAAATTATAATAATATTATTAATATGCATAAACAATGGATTAAGATACAATTAGAAGAATTAAGTATATTTTAATAAAATGTATTTGAATAAATATTAATAAGCACATTAGCAATATGAGAAGGTTATGTATTAGCAGATAAAGTATTCCAAGGAAATTATGGTGCCTATAATACAGTTGAAGAATATACAAATCTTATTGGAGCTATGATGGTATCAACTGCAGCATCAACACAAAAAACCTCATCAAAGGAACTAAGAGTAATGATAAGACAGGAAGTCAAACAGATAATAATAATGGAAAAGGTACTGAGGGGGTTACACAAGCTAAAACAGGTCCAAAACCATTCGGAACAGGACCACATAATAAAAAGATAGCAGAGGTAGCTGATTCGGTTACAGATGGTACAGTTATAGCAGGTGGTCAAAGGTTACCAGAAAGAGGATTTAAAACTCCAGATGGAAAAAAATCAAGTAGAAGACCTGATGTTTTAGTTGAGAAACCAGATGGGTCAATATATGGAATTAATGTAGGAAAGACAACTAAATCTGGAGCACCAATTAAAAGAGAAGTAGAAGCTCTATATGATTTAGAGGATATTGGTATTGATATGCATTTTGTTCCGTATTTTAAATAAGGAGGATAACGCGAGATATGGCTAAAATTAATTTTGAATTTCATGCAATAAATGATGAAGTAATAGAAGTTATTAAGAACTCAGTTTTACAATACAATTTATACTTGGTTTCCATACAACTTTTTCCTGAATTTAGTTGCGAGATAATAAGAAAAGAAGAGTTTAATGAAAAAGAGGATATTATATATAATAGCAGAATGATATTATTATATAATTATGAACCAAACGTATCAGTAAAAGATTATAACGATTTTTTAGATAAAAATAATGATAGTCTTATATTTGAGATTGGAATGCAAAAAGAAGAGGAGCTAAAGGAATCAAGAATATCAAGTATAACAGAAAATAAAGATACATTAAAAATATGGAAAGATATTGTTAAAAGATTTAAAGGTACTATGGTAAAGGGAGCATGGGTTGTTAATTCGAATAATGGGGCAAAGGAGTATTATAAAAATCATTGTTATACTTCATCAGCAAAGGAATTATTTCAAAAAGGTATTAAAATTGCGCCTTATACTGGATGGAATAAGTATATATTGAATGAAGAAATGATATAGCATAGACTGCAAAATATTTAACTAACTAGATGCAAAATTTTTAGTAATTGTTATGCATGTCTCAAAGATAAGTATAATATTGAATTGTAGTAAATAAATTCACTGCATAATATTAATAATGTAGTGAAAAATGAAATGAATCAGCTGAAATTTAAGTAAGCTGGTTCATTATTTTTTTGTTATAAAAATACTTGACTTTTAACAATTAAGCCCATTAAAGATAAATATAATAATTTTTTATAAAAAGGAGTATTTATTTTAACTATTTAAGACGGTTATCAGGTTTAGAATCATATATGTATGATTTTGAATGATACCTTCGATTTAAGCAATAACATTATTTAATTAAAGAGGAATTATTGAAAAAAGGAGTTTGTTAGTGCTTAGTTTACAGTAGCATATGCTATTGATAGTCGTATCTATGTGATAGGGCTACATTTATCATAGAGGGTATCTCTATGGAAGGATGACTAAAAGATTTTCAGTTAAGATAAACACTCTAATTATAAACAGTAGGGTAGGTATTAACGGTGGAATGGACTAGCTATGCCCTTTGGGCAGCTAGGGAATGGAGACGTTAATACCTAACCCAATATAATACTATACAAAAGAGAGGAATTTAATATGGCAAGTATAAAAGGTATAGTTAAAGAATTTATGAGCATTAAATCAGAAACTTGTAATCAAATTACATTAAATAATTATACAAGCAAAATAAATAAGGTACAGGACTTAGTTAATCAAACTTATAAATCTTGCAATGTTGATTGGAGAAATATTAGGGTAGATAGCAAAATAGGAGAAGATAAACTAAGAGATATACCTATGCATAAAGGTGATTTTGATAAATTAATAGCTTATGCTAAAGATAATAAGTTAACTTCAAAAGCTATTTTAGGTGTAGAGCTTTCAGGAGCATTTGGATTAAGAGTTTCAGAAGTATGTAAATTACAAGTTAGAGATATTGATTTAGAGGGAATGAAACTCCATATACATCAAAGTAAAGGTGGACTAAGTAGAGATTTAAATATTAAAGAAGAGCATAAGGAGTTATTACAAAAGGCAATGATTAATAAAGCATCTTTAGATAGGTTAGTTCCTATTAAAGAAGACAGTGTGAACAAGTGGATTCGAGAAACTTTACCAAAGGTAGGGGGAATAGATGCAACTAAGTATTTGAATGCCAAAACAGGAGTTCATAGCATTAGGAAAATGTGGGCAACAGAAAGACATAGAGAGCTTATTTTACAAGGTTTAGATGAAAAAGATGCTTGTAATAAAGTATCTAATGAGTTGGGGCATGGAGATAATCGATGGGATGTAGTAAAAAATTATATTTATAAGTAAGTAGCTAATATAGCTGCTTATTTTTTTGCATTAATTTAGGTTTTGATAATAATTAGTGGGATATTTTTAATTTAAATTAAAAGCTTTCAAAAGCAATTAATAGCATTCAATAACAATTAGTTTTAATATTTTTTAAAGTTAAACTGTATATAGGAATTTTATAAAAAAACTTGATTTTACTAAGTTAAATAAACCAATTAACTAACAACAAGAAAAACTTTTAATTAAGTCTCCTTGTTAATTTAATTAATTGAAAGAGAGAATGAACATATGAAAATCAATAAATATAAAATTCCTATTAAGGTTACTGATAAAAAGTTAGATTACATTAAGCAAAAGCAAAAAGAGTTTTTAGAAATGATATTTCCTTTTTTGAAGGATAGTGATAGCTACAATGATGGAGCAATAGAAATAAGAGTATTACCTAGAAAAGACGAGAAATATATCAAGAGCAAGTGTTTTTGGCATACTAGTTCTTCTAAAGATATTAAAAACATTAGGGAAATTAATGAACAAATAAATGGAAAGTTCTATTGCGTATATTATAGTTGCTATGCTTTCGATTATAGTCTAGATATAGTAGGAAAGCAAAAAGGAAAAGTTAATAATCAAAATGCTTTGTTCACGGTGATTCTTCCGATGGATTTTGACCACATGAGTTATGAAGAATTTATTGTAGAGAAACAGAAGTTTATAGATTTAGGTATAGAAACAATAGATGTGTTTACAGGCCATGGTTTTCAAAGCCTTATTATGCTAGATGCAAAGGCTTATGATACAACAATAATCAAAAGATGGACAAACCTTTTATTACAGAAGGGTATAAAGACAGACTCAGCACTTGTAGATGCAGCAAGAGTACTTAGGATGCCTTTTAGCTTTAACTGTAAGGAGTTTGATGTTAAGAAAAAAGATAAATACGATAATCCTGAATGTATTGCTGCAAAGATAGTAAACACAACTCAAAAAAGGTATAACATTGTAGATGTATTTACTAAAATAAAAAGTTTAGATGACAGTATACCAATTAGTGAAGAAATATCAATAATAAATCCAAAACAAGAGCCTATTACAAGTGATGAAAAAAAGGAATTGAAGAAAAATATAATTAAGGAAATAGAAAACATAAAAGATGCTACTAAGCAGAAGGTAGAAAATATTTATCCTATGTTTAGAAATAAAAGTTTAGAGGAACCACTAATTAAAATGTTTTATAGAACACCAGATGGATTAAGGAATAAAACGATATTGTTTTTAATTCCATTTTTAAAAAATAGTATGGGATTATCAATAGAGAAGATAAAAGAAGTAATGATAATTTGGGGGAGTAGATGTGTTCCACAAATAAGTAAAGAGGAAATAATCAAAGAGGTAACAAGACTATATAAAAACTATAATTGTCATTATGGGAAATATGATAATGATATGGTTAAAGCTTTTGGATATATGGATTTCATTAAGGTAAAGAAAGATAATAAGGTTATAATTAATAATGCAATTATAGATAGTTTAGCTGATATTCAAGATACAGCATTCAAAATTTTAATGATTCTATACCTTGATAAAGCTAATAATGGACAAAGAAACTATACAATAAATCAGCTAATTGAAGTTACTGGTTTAAGTAGAAAAACATTGGATAGGAATTTAAAGGAATTGTTGAAAAGTGAATATATAACTAAATGTAAAAAAATATCTAAGTTTAATAATGAACTATATAAGTATTACTTAAACCCATACTTTGAGAGTGCTAAGGGATTTATTATGATAGATAAATTAATAGTTAATACTATGATAAAAGAACTGACTGGAGCAGAGTTAAAGCTATGTATTCATCTATTTAAATCTCTAGGAAATGAGGATTCAGTGTGGAGTAATCAAAAAAATATAGCGAAAGCTATAGGAAAGACACATCATTCAACAATTTCTAAAATAACTGATTCTTTAGAGAATAAAGGTTTTATAAAAAAAGAAATTAAGTTAGTTCAAAATATTAAGCATTGTACTTATTATCTTAAATTTTAGAAGGCAGAGAGCCTTCTTTTTTTGCTTAAATTTGTTTTGGTCAAAAATTCACTTAGACAAAAATATACTTGGACAGAATTTCACATAGTTTACAAATGACAAATTTATAGATTATAGATATAAATTAATATGCGCCATTTATGAGATGAAATGCAAGTTTTCTTTACAGTTGTCAAATTTAAAATAGTCAAAACTTCACATAGTTAAACATAGATTAAAGTCAGTGGTTAGCTCATTTTAATTTTAAAATGGACACTAGAGCACACTATTAATATAGACAGGAGGGGGAGCGAAGAGCGAGAGCGTATTATAGTTAAAGAATTATATATTTTTTTATTTAATAAAAATAATTTGAAAAATTTTTAAATTAAGCCCTGCGCAATTTCTAAAAGCGCGCTTTAATATAAGTATGAATCAAAGAAATAAAATTATTTATAAGGAGTCCTTGATTTCTAGAAATAAATTCACTATATAAATATATCAAGATTTTTTAAAAATAATTATTATCACGATTAACCGATTGGCTGACGCCCCCTTGCGCATAAGACACAAGAACCAAATGTAAACTTTGGAGTGTCACTTATGAACGCTTTTGACTGAGGTTGCCTGCGTAAAGAGAGATAATACAAAAGGAGAGGTTTATTTGATTAAGAAACAAGATTATATTTATGTAGGTTTAGACATACATAAAGAAACACATACAGCAGTTATTAGTAATTGCTTTGATGAAAAACTTGGAAGTATAACTATAGAAAATAAAGTATGTAGTTATATTAAACTAGTTAACAAAGTAAAGAAACTACAAGGAGATTTAACTCCTATATTTGGCTTAGAAGATGTTCATAGCCATGGACGTGATTTAGCAATTTACCTTCAAGGTAAAGGATATATTGTAAAAGAAGTTAACTCAGCTTTATCACATATGAAAAGAATGAGTTATCCAACAACAAAGAAAAATGATGAATGGGATGCAAAATGTGTAGCCTCTGTATTAATTACAAATATAGATGAATTACCTGAGGCAAATCCTCAAGACTATTTTTGGACAATTAAAATGATTGTTAACAGAAGAAATTCTTTAATAAAAACAGCTAAAACATTAACAAATCAACTTCATGGACAACTTGCATATAGTTATCCAAGCTATAAAAAATTTTTCTGTGATATTAATGGAAAGACAGCATTAGCTTTCTTTGAGAAATATCCATCCCCATCTTATTTAGAAGGAGTATTAGAAGAAGAATTAGCTACATTTTTAAGAGAAGAAAGTCATAACTCTTGTTCTACAAATAAAGCTAAACTTATCATAGGTTTTATAGATGAAGATGGCAAGGTAGAAAAGGAATATGAAAAGGAAAGAGATTTTGTAATTCAAAGTTTAATTAGAGAAATTAGGTTTAACAATGCAGAAAAGATAAAGGTAGAAGAGCAAATGAAGAATATGCTTAAAGAATTAGATTGTAAGTTAGAAACTATTCCTGGTGTTGATACAATAACAGCGGCTAGTTTAGTAGCTATTATTGGAGATATAAATAGATTTGATAATG
>JARIDB010000019.1 GCA_029257045.1 Clostridium sp. | reverse complement strand
TTGAATAATCAGCTATTTCATTTATTAATTTTAAAGGATTATTATTGAAATCCTTATTTTGTGATGCTAATTTATAAAAATCATTAGCTGCTTTGTCTGATATTTTTTTATTACAAATATTTTTAATCATATTTTTAATTCCTATAATATTATCAACTTCCATATCTTCTAAAACTGTTGCTGATACTTCATCAATAGCCTCAATAATCTTTGGGGTCTTTAGTCCTTTAGATTTATTTGAATTAATATAAAACTTTAATGAAGTTACTTTTCTTCCTGTTTTTACTTCTTCAAATTCAAAACTTATATCACTAATCTTCTTTAATTCTTTTTGTGTTTGCTTTATGATATATCTTTTAAAATCAGCATATAGAGGATATATATTTTCAACTTTTAATAAACTTCTTAATTCATCTATTTCTATTTGAATATATCTTTGTTTTTTAAATTCATTACACTTTAATATCTCATATATCCTTGGGGAATATTTACTTTTCATACTTAAAATATTAGATAACTTGTATTGAGTAAACATATTATTAAGCCTCAACATATAAGGCTTTAATTTAGGAGAAAATTCTAATTCTACGAATCCACTCCCTTTTTCATAAGTAACACTACTTAACCAAGCAATTTGAATAGTTTTCTTTTCTTCTTCAATTTCAAAAACCTTTTTCATAAGTTCTTTAGTTATTTTGGGTATTTCTGTGTACTTAGATTGATTCTCAACACCTAAAAGTTTAATAAAATCAGCTATTTTAAAATTATATGATTTAAATTCCTCATCTTCTGGTTGCACCATACTTGCTAAAGTTAAAATTAACTTTTGTTCTTCTAAATTTAAATCATAACTAGAATTCATTATAAAATAATTTGATTTAGTTACTAAATAATTTTTGTCCATATAACTCCCCCCTAAGAATATTTTACCATATTAAATATGAGTTTTCAAATGCAATCTCATATTTAACTATGTAAACCTCATATTTAACTTAATTTTAACTATGCAAATCTCATATTTAACTATGCAAGTCTCATATTTAAAGTTTTAGATCCAGTAGTAGCCTTGATTTAAGTGGTGTCTAAAACATATAAAACAGTTATATATAAAACATATAAAACAACAACAGAGTTGTTGTCCTAATTTAATATTAAATTGAAGATATTTAAAAAGATTTATATAAGTTTTAATATATTATAGTACTACATATGTAGTACTATATAATTAGAGGTGATTTTATGATTGCTATAGAATTATTAGATACAAATGAAAATCAATTTATTAATTATATAAATTCAGAATTATTAAATGGAAGACATATGAATGACATTGAGATAAATGACTTTAAGGTTAATGATAGAGTAATTGTGAAAAGATTAATTAGGCGTGGTTATAAAAGAGTTAAAAATGAGTTAAATGTAAATGATGAAAAAGGAAGATTGATAAAGATATTCATCAAAGGTGATACATTTAAAGAAACTATTATACAAAATAAAGATAATAAAAATAAACAAGTTGACAATAGCAATGCAATTGTCGTACATTACGAAAATAGTAAGCTAAAAGAAAATAGCATTAATGCAAATGATATTATAGAATTAATTGATAGGAAAGAAGAAATATTTCGGATGTTAGAAATGTTTAATAATATGTCAGACAACGTGGGGGACAACCTGTCTGACAATATTGGAAACAATTCTAATAATATAATTATTAAGCTACCTAATCCTAAAAATAATCAATTTAAAGCAACAATTAGATTGAATGATGTAGTTTGGGAACAGTTTAAGATATTTACTAATAAGTATCCATTCTTCACGACTAAAGATCTAGTATCACAAGCCTTAGTTAATTTTATGAATAAACATAGTAAATAAGGAGAAAAATTTAAGGTTAACTAAAAGATATTATAATTGGATAATATAGACTATGTTAATTTACAAGTGATTTAGATATAATAAAGATTAAGGGAGTGATTAGAGAATGGAGAATGACATGTTACAGGCATTAGGTAATTTACTTGATGAAAAGTTAAAACCGATAAATGATAGACTTGATAAACTTGAAGAAGGTCAAGCAAGAATTGAAAATAAACTTGATGGAGTTATAGAGCAAACTGCTGATTTGACAGAGTTTAGAACTGAAACTAAAAAGGGTATTGAATCAGTACAAAAGGATATTAATAAATTAACTAATGTTACAAAGGTAAATTGTTTTGAAATTGCAGATTTAAAGGCAGTAAAATAAAACTTAATATATAACATAAAAAGTAAGAATTCGTTATTGATCATAGCGAATTCTTACTTTTTTTTATAAAGTTTATTTATAGTAAACAAAAAGCTATGGATTTTATAAAAATCTATAGCTTTTAAATGGCTTAAAATCATAGTTTTTTATTTTATCGCAAAATGACGATTTAGCGAAGCTATTATACATATTTCGTATATTCAACATATTTGATTTGGATTTGATGTTATCATTTAAGCACATATTTTAATATAAATATATTTTTTTTATTATTAAGTTTTATTTTTTTATTATGTATAATTATATTAATCCTAATTTATCCATATCTATAATAATGTTTATGAAAGGAGTTTTTATGGAAAACAATACTATTAAAAGATTAGAAAAAATACGTGGATTTTCATTTTTATTATTAATTATAGCTATTACATGGATTGCGTTAACGGATAATATGATTATAGGAAGTTTAATAGTTATACTTGCATTATTAATTCAATGGAAATTTTATATCTGTCCATCTTGTAATAAATCATTAGATGTTCGAATGAAATTAACAGAAGACACCTATTGTCCGAAATGTGGGAATAAAATAAAATAATTTACAATATTTGTAGAAAATGCTAATATATCTATAGTTTAAATTTAATTATAGAGGGGGATTTGGCATGAAGAAGAAATTGTCATTGATTTTGGTACTTATATTTTTATGTACTATAGTTTTTCAACAAAATACATTTGCAAGTATTAACGAACTAAATTTTGAAGCAGATAAGTTTATAACAAAAGATGATTCTGAAAAATTAAATGAAGTATTAAATATTGCGGATATACACATTAATTCAGAAAATATTGTAGATGTCGAGGAGGTATTTTCTGAATCACAGATAAAAAGTCTTTTACAAGATACGCTAAATCAAGATGAAGATGAATCAGCGAATGGATTAACAAGAATAGCGAGTATAGTAGTTAAACCTATTATAAAAGAAAAAGGGTTAAGTTATTCTTGGGTGGATATTGTAGATACATATACAGGTAAAGAAGAAATATTGAATTCTAGTTCAAGGGGAATGGCTTATTGGTTAGATGTGACTTGGAATTTAGTTATTGGAAATACTACTAAATATTTTTGGCAAGCTTCAACTATATTGGGGTTAAACCCGAGTAACTTTATGTCAAATTATAAATCAGGAGATAAACTTTCTTCAACTAAAACAAAAGTTATTACACGAAGAATTTATAAAAAATATCATCCAGTAATGAATTTAGAAATGTTTTATGTAGAAACGAAAAAACAAGTAGTTAAAAATTACGTTGATTTATACACATTTGATAAATATAATAATTCTGTTAGAGTATCTCAAACGGATACCCAAACATTTTATACTGAGCATTATTTTGACCCTACTTGGATTACTGATAAAGTAAATAGTGCTTGGCAAGCAAATCTGCAAGTCCAATATTATGATCAATATAATGGCCAAATAACAGTACCTGGAGCTACTTGGCAATTTCTTGAGGGAAATTGGTATTGGTATGAAAATGGGGTTCCTATAAAGTCAGCATGGAGACAAATAAATGGTTACTGGTACTATTTTAAGTCAGATGGAGTAGTGGCGACTAATTGGTTACAATTAAGTGGTAAATGGTATTATTTTTGGGATGGTGGAAGTATGGCTACTGGATGGCTTCAAAAAGGAGCTTACTGGTATTATTTAGATCCAACGAATGGAGATATGAAGACGAGTTGGCAACAAATAAGTGGAACTTGGTATTATTTTTATTCATCAGGAGAAATGGCAACAAATGTAACCATTGATGGATGGTGGATAGATGGAAATGGCGTAGCACATCAACCATAAATAAATAACTTCATATAAATAATAAAATTTAAAAGGTTATATAAAGTTTAGACTAATCATTAAAGCTGATTGACAAGTTCATCGGCTTTGGCTTTTGTATAGAGAATAGTTAATTATTTGAAGTAGGGTATATTATAACCTCTTTCTTTCAAATTAATTTTTTGTATGCAGAGTTTTTTGTGACTAGCATATATTTTATAATTATATATGATAAGCATTATAATTTAACCAAAGATAAAAAATAGTAAAATTATAAGTTATTTATTTAATAAAGTATATATTATAGTAAATTAGATCATTTCATGAAAAAATTGTTTGCAAATGTAAAAGAAAACAATTAAAATGATAATATAAAAAACTAAATAAAAAAAGCTCTTATTCAACTCTTATCAATGATGTACCACCATCAAAGATAAGCCAAACTTAGTAAGTGTACCACCACTTAGAAAGCCGTTAGAACAGAACTTCTTTTACAGCAACAAGAGTTGCTACTAATATCATAATTGATAAGATTATGATAACCGAAAAAGAATGAAATTTCAATAGCCTTTTAGTATGGAAATCCTTACTAAAAGGCTTTTTTTAATTTATTTAATAAAAATTAGGACAAGCATTTAAAAAATAAAGTAGCTAATAACAAGTATATTAGCAGTTGCCCTATGACTTATAGATGGGAGCCTTGATAGTTATGTTGTGATAACAGTAACTTAATAGAGGAGTCTTGCAAAGACTATAAAGATAATCCACCAAAAGGTGAGCATAACAGAAAGCACAACTGACGCAAAATAGTGCCTCTAAACAGTAGTACCATGCCCCTATTCTATGGTCGTTTGGGTTGAGAGTGACGACAACTTAAAGGTCGGGGGTGGGAGTTCTAGGAGCATAGATGCTCGGGAACCATGAGAAGATATTTCGTAAGCATTAGGATAGAACCGTAATGTAGAAAGCTTGTGGGTGTAAATACACGTAACAAATAGGGTGCAGATAGTGAAGGCGACCGAGGTAAAACCTTGTATTCAAATTCAGATGTAGTTACTTCTTTACTGATAGTCATAATTATTTTTATGTCTATTTGTAAGGGAATAACTGCGTATATTCGGCTCCCTTAGTTTCCCTTGTATTCTATGCCTTCGGCTTTAACTTGCAAGGGTTTTAGTAAAAGATTTTAATTAAATTCTTGCAAGTTTGATGGGGGTGAATGCGTAGCAGAGGGGCATAGCCCCTAGTAAAACCATTATAAAACTATATAATATTATTATAAGAAAAAATAAGATTAAGTATTAGAAGGGGATTATAGATTATGGCTAAGAAGAAAGGTAATAAGTTCTATGCTATAAAAGAAGGTAATGGGGTATCAAATTTAATAGTTAATACATGGGATGAATGTTCTAAGTTAGTACTAGGATATAATTCTGTATATAAGAGTTTTAAGACTAGAGAAGAAGCAGAGAAGTATCTTAATATAGTTAATGTAGATGAAGTTAAAGAAAAGGCTATTAAGGGTATGGAAGCTAATAGATCTAAGAAGAAAAAGACTAAAGCATTAATTATTAATATTCCTAAAGAATTTTATAATAAGTTTGAGAAAAAATGTATTGATATAGATCAGGATAAAGAAAAGGTCATTGAGGAATTAATAAAAGAATGGATAGATTAAAAGATTGTTTTCAAATGTAATATAGCCTATAATAAGTATAAATAAATAATGTTTTTAAAAATATTTATAATGATATAAAATTTACATATGATATTTAAAATAAAATATATATAAATAAACATATAGATATAGATTAATGTAATTTATATCTATATTAACTTGTTTTCGGTCTATCTTATATGCTTCGCATAAGATGTCCATGAAAATTTTTGTCTAAAGCCAAAAACGAGCCAATCAAAGATTGGTTTTAATGGATACGACTCGAAAACAAGTTAACCCCAAGATAAAAGTTTATAAAAAAATGAAGGAGATAGGTATGTCATTTCTTATAAATAATCATCTAAAGGAAGGGTATAGTGACTACAACCTTCTTTTTTTAAAAAGGTATAATCAAGAACTTAATTTAAATAATAAGATCCTTGATGTTGGATGTGGTCATTATAGAAATTTATATCTTTTTTACAAAGTCGGATTTAAAGATCTTTATGGAATTGATAGATTAATTCCAGATCCAAGTGAAAAACCCAAAAGATTTAAAGTTAATTTTACAAAGCATGATATAAATATGGGCCTTCCATATGAAGATAAGGAGTTTGATGTGGTGTTATGTAACTTTGTCTTGATGTTTATACCCCCTAAAAACTTATGTAACGTCCTACAGGAGCTTTTGCGTATTACAAGCATATTTTGTATAATTGAAACTCAAAAGCCTTTCTATGAAGCTAAAAATAGCCAAATAATGCTATACAGCTTTAAAGATATAGTTAATTCCATAGAAAATCATGGCGAATTTGAAATTATTGATAAAAAGATATATAAAGAAAAATTAATGATAAGGAGAATTAATAATGGCTAGGGGAAGAAAAGCATCAACTATAAAAGTTGTAACTGGACGGGATAGAGATCTTATGCAGCAACTAAGCAAAACTGGATTATGTAATTCAAAGCAAGCTAAAGAGCATTGTGGTCTAAGCATGGAAAGACTTAAAAAACTTGAAAAGAGTGGTTATATAAAAACCTCCGAACACATAGTTCGTGGCGAAAACAATCTTATAGTTCAACTTGATAAGGGGGGAAAAGAGTATTGCAGGCAAGAATTTGGGGTAAGTAGCTTTTGTGTTGCACAGAAAAACCATCTGGAGCATGATATTAAACTTACAGAAGTTTATTACAGACTAGACAGTGATGTTCAAGATACCTGGAGGCATGAAAGAGAATTAATAGATAGGTACTATGAAATGTATCCTGAAAAAGAAGGAGAGCTTAAAACTTGCATTGATGCTTCAATAGAAGTTAATGGAGAACTTATTGCAATAGAAAGTATCGGGACCAGTTACACTGGAGCGGTAATTGAACTTAAACAAGAAATAGCAACTAGTCTTGGTTGCTCAAGAATGGAGTGTGTGTGATGAAAGCTATAGTAAGGGATGATATTATTGCTTTAGATAGTTTTGTAGCTGCTGAGTTTAAATATAAGGCTTATCTAGAGATGTTAATGAAGTCAGGTAACTATTGTTTCCTAGACCAATTTAAAAAGCTTATAAATGGTGGACAAACTATAGTAAATGGAATGATAGAAAATAACTTAATAGGTATGGAGAATATAAATAAAAACTATAAATACATATACCTTTCTGATACTGCAATGAAGTATTTATATTTAAAAGATAGCGAAGAAGATTATTCAAATGTTACAAAAAATAGAATAAGTGTTAAAAAGGTAAATAAAAATCCAACAGAAAAGCAATTATTATCTTCTGCCTATAAATTTCACTTATTAGCAAATGGAGAAGATCTTATTGATAAAGAATCAATTATGATATCCTTAGAAGATTTTACTTTTCTTAAAAGACATACTGGAAATAGTGAA
Organism: Clostridium sp.; assembly: GCA_029257045.1. Classification (GTDB taxonomy): domain Bacteria; phylum Bacillota; class Clostridia; order Clostridiales; family Clostridiaceae; genus Clostridium. The sequence goes on along the minus strand of JARIDB010000019.1, from coordinate 2,429 downwards.
ATATATAATAATTGGTATAAAAACAATAAAGAAAATATTAAAAATATTAAAGTGGAAATTGAAACTTTAAAAATTGAAAAAGATGAATTTGAAAACAATATGATTAGATTTAATAAAGGGTTAGGACTTTTTGATTCATCTAAAGAATATAATGAATATCTTGATTTAGATTCAAAATGTAGGAGTCTTGAAAGTGACATAAAAGAGAAATCTCAAAAGTTTTTAAAAGCAGGAATTAAAGAACTAAATTTAGAATTAGAATCTTTAAAAACCCTAAAAGATGAAGTTTATAAGAATTTTTCAATTAAAAATAAGGCAATAACTAACTTAAATGAACTTATGAAAGACTTTAATGAAAAAATATTAAATAAAGAAAATGAAATTAAAGAAACAGAAGAAAAATTTAATAGAATAACTAAATCTGTAGAAGAAGTAACGATTCCAAAGGTTAAAGAAGTTCAAAAAGTATTTGAAAATTTATATAACATATCAAAAGTTATAGCTAGAATTAAAGATAATAAATTAGAATTTATTATCTTAGATAATGGTAACTTTAAAACTGCCTATGGATATTTAAAGCAGATAAATTCCATAAAGTCATTAGATCTAGGACTTGAAGAAGTGAAAATAATTATATATAGCTATGCAGAGCATAGGTCGTATAACCTATACAATGAATTTATAAAGGCAAAAGAAGCAAAAATAAAGGCTCAAAAAACAATGAGAAACTTCAATGTAAAAACTGATAATGCTTCAAATAAGCCAGATTTTTATATTGCTGCTGAAAAGATATATAATAATACCCCTAATTTTGAAGTAGAAACTAGGGATGATTTCTTTTATATGAAAAAGTATATGGAGTTTATATCTAGTAGCACTAAATCTATAAAAAGAAAAGATAAGAAAGCAATAGATGATTTAGTTGAAAGATTAAAAGGTAATGAATAATTTTATTATTAGACATAAAAAACCCCCTAGTTTTTATATAATAACTAGGGGTAAAAACATATCTAGTACAAAATTAAAAAACTTAGTATTTTCAATGCTTTGGGTATGAAAAAGTATTGGATCTTTTATATCCTTTATGTATTCCCCTGTAATAGACATAAATTTTATATTATAATTTATATCTTGAGTATTTAAATAAAAAATCATTATATTTACGATATATATATTATGCTCTTAGAAGCCTTCTTAATTCATCTATATAATTCTATAAATTATTGTTTTTTAAATTCATTGCATTTTAAAATCTCATAAATACTATGATAATATTCAACTTTCATACTATTAGCAAATAGGTATTACTACGTCAATAGACAAGAAATGTCTCATTTAGGTACGAAAGCGTCGTTTTAGAAAGTCTAAATCCAGTTATATAAAAAGGAATATCCAATATACATCCTAATACCTTTTATAAGATATTGTTAGAACTTAAATGCTCTTTTTATCAAAAAACATATTTAAATCTGTTTTATCTGTATCATTAGATAAAGCACTATCTATCATATTTTTAAGATTCATAATTTTAGAACTTTCAAAGAAAGGCACTGAAATTATATAAGGATTTCCTGCTTTCTCAATGATTAGTAAAATATTAATTCCAGATCCTAAAATACCAATTCCAATAACTAATAATATTAATCCTAATAAAAATGAATCTGAGAATGAACCTAACCCTAAAAGAATTAAAATCAATCCTCCAATAATAGCTTTAATCTTAAATTTTGTAGAAGTTGTTGCACTAGATATATTTTTCAATGGGATACTTTGATTATCTTTTCCAGCAGGAATAAACCCTAAAATAGTATTTGATAAATTTGTTTTAACAAATCTATTATCTACGCTAATCTCTCCTTTAATCCAAAAAAATAATAAACTTGTTGCGAATCTAATACTCATTAAAAATTCTCCTTTTAAAATTATATTTCGAATAATTATATCATATAAAGTAGAAAAAAATGAAATTTTTTCTATTAATGCTTAATTTTTTACTTAAGTATATGATGCGCCACAAAAATAATAATTATTATGATTAAATTATATATATGTAAAATCACCAGGTGTTTAATCTTAATTTTTATTTTTTCCTTTTTATATATTTAGTATCACAATTATATAAAAAAGAAAATTTATTTATCCCAACCTAATAATTGCTTTTCTAAATCTGGATTACCATAATAATCAGCTCCACGACCAGTAAAGTTATTAAATTTAAGTTGTTTATGTCCTTTATTTGGTTTTTCATATTCTTTTAACATAGTTTTAAACCAACCATTAAAGTTTTTTACTTCTTGAGTATTTGAATAATCAGCTATTTCATTTATTAATTTTAAAGGATTATTATTGAAATCCTTATTTTGTGATGCTAATTTATAAAAATCATTAGCTGCTTTGTCTGATATTTTTTTATTACAAATATTTTTAAT
>JARIDB010000170.1 GCA_029257045.1 Clostridium sp. | reverse complement strand
CCATCTTCTACAACTATAACTACTTTGTTTGGAACATTTAATAATGCTCTAAGAAAAGCTAAGTTACCTATTAATACAGAATCAAATATGAAGTTTAATGAAGATGTGGCAATTACCGACCTTTTAACTTTCACTTATAAATTAGGTCGTTCCCCTTCCAATAGAGAAATTGGTCCACCTAATACTACTTATACTCAAAAAGTTTATTATAAATACTGGGGTGGTATTGAAGGTTGTTTTAATGCTCTTGGAATTAATTTTTCAGAACTTAAAGGATATGCTATAGATAATGGAATACGCCTTAAACTTAACTCGATTGTAAACTTTAAAGATTTATATAGTCGGTGGCCAGTGCAAAGCGAACTAAAAAACAGAAACAACTTACCTAGCTACCATTGGGTATATGATAACTTTGGAAATTTACCTAATCTGATAGAATATTTAGAAAACAATTTTCAAATTAATAATTCTTAATATGCAAAAGGTGAAGATATAATAGTTTGCTTATTCCGTCGCTATGCTCCAAGTCATCACAAACTTATATGTGTCCACTTGAACTAATGGAACATCAACCTCACACATTCGGTAGATGGGCTTTCACACTAAGTTCAAACTTCTCTACGTTTGCTTTCACTAAGTCTTCAATGCCAAGGAAGGAAAATATAAAATATCTCTAATTTTTAAGTATTGAGGCTCTAAAATCCTTATGTAATAACACATTCAATATTCTTTAATTTTATATTTTCCCATACATTTAAAAAGAGGTTATCCAAAATAGATAGCCTCTTTAACAATTAAAATAATACTTGTAAAATTATTCATACGTTTTAAATTTTAAATATTTTCTAATCACGTTCCTTCTCCATTAGTCCAAGAATAACATCAAGTCCATTTATTAAAATATTTTTTTGATATTTATTTATAACTTTTCTATTAAATTCAATAGTGCTCTCTTCTGATAAATTTTTTATTAGGTTAAATATATCTTTAATATCAATAGATTTCTCATTATTATATAAAGGATAACTTTTTCCAATCTCCTTTATAACATGTAGGTCATTACCTAATAAATAATCTATGGAAACATTAAA
>JARIDB010000109.1 GCA_029257045.1 Clostridium sp. | reverse complement strand
TTTAATATCCAACCTAGAAACCTTATTTGACATTTTATTTAGATAGATAAAGGTAGTTAGTATAATAATTGAAATAAATAGTAAAATAGATAAAATTATTTTGTTTTTATACAATTTTTTTTTTCATGTTAATCTCCCTTTTTTTTAATAAGTTCTATTATATCAGAATTTATTGAAGATTAGTGTAAAATATACATATTATTGAATAATAAGCATTTTAACTTTTGAATTTTAATTATATAAAATGCAACAATATAAAAAATATCCCTTAATACGACAAGTTAATTTTAGGATAATAGAATAAAAAGTATTAAAATAAAGGTTTATTTCTTATATAAAGAAAAAGGTTTATATAAAGTTTAATAAAATTAAAGAATTATTTATAAATAAGTATATTTTTAAAAACGGCTAAATAGTGGAATGGGCTATAAGTGTTTATTTTAAAGGACATGTATGGTATAATTACCTTGCAAAAATACAACTATTATTTAAAAGGTAAATAATAGTTGTATTAAAAACATGGTTAAATATTATTAGGGGGATACTAATGGATAATATTAATACTAGTAATCAGAACATGGAGATTACTTATAAAGAAGTTGATAAAGTAGCTTATAATTTAATAAAAAGATTAATGGATATAGTACTATCTTTAATAGCTATTGTTGTATTAAGTCCTGTACTTTTAATCGTAGCGTTAGCTATAAGAATTAATTCAAAGGGAAAAATAGTTTTTGGACACGAAAGAATAGGAAAGAATATGAAAAGATTTAAAGTGTATAAGTTTAGAACTATGCATGAAAATTCAGAAGAAATATTTGATAACTTCTCTGATGAACAAAAAAAAGAATATTATATAAATTTCAAACTTGACAATGATCCGAGGATTACTAGTATTGGAGGGTTCTTAAGAAGGACAAGTTTAGATGAATTACCTCAACTTATCAATATACTTAAAGGAAATATGAGTGTAGTTGGACCTAGACCAATAGTTGAAAAGGAAATTGAAAAGTATGGTGAACATGCAGAAATAGTTTTTTCTATATTACCAGGATTAACAGGTTATTGGCAGGCTAATGGTAGAAGTGATACAACTTATGATGAAAGAGTTCAAATGGACATGTATTATATAAGAAACAGGTCTATTTTTATGGATATAAAAATAATATTAAAGACTTTCACATCAGTAATTAAAAAAGAAGGGGCAAAATAAACTAAAGAAATTAATTTGCAAATTGGAGGATACTATGGATATAACAGTGATATGTCCTTTATATAAAGCAGGAAAATATATAAATTCTTTACATAAATCTCTTTTGATGCAAAAGAAAGTAGATTTAAAGGAAGTAAAATATATTTTAACCGATACTAAGGATGGTCTTGAAAAGACAATAGAAACTCTTGAAAGGGCATATTTAGAAATTGTTACTTCAAGAGAATTTTCTCATAGTCTAGTTAGAGAAAAATCAGCCTATGAGACAGGTAGTACAGTTATTGTCTTTATAACTCAAGATATAATAATAGAGGATGAAGAATGGCTTTATAAATTTACAAAGCCAATATTTGAAAATAAATGTGAAGCAGCCTTTTCAAGACAGATTTGTGATAATAATTCTATAGAGAGATACACTAGAATTAAAAACTACCCGCAAGAGTCAAGAATAGTAACCTTAAAAGATACAGATAAATTAGGAGTAAGAACT
>JARIDB010000146.1 GCA_029257045.1 Clostridium sp. | reverse complement strand
TAATTCTTTTAATTCAAGCATGTAAGGCTTTAAGCTTGAATCAAATTTTAATATTACTATTCCTTCACCAGTTTTATACCTTGCACTACTTAGCCAAGAAAATTGTACTATGTCCTTACCTTCTTTTATTTCTAACACTTTTTTCATTAGTTCTTTAGTTATTTTAGGAACTTCAACATATTTACTTTTATCTTTGATATTTAATAACTCCATAAATTCTTTTATCTTAAATGAATACTCTTTAAATTCAATATCATTTGGTTGAACCATAGAAGCTAAAGTTAATATTATCTTTTGTTCTTGTAAACTTAAATCATAATTACAAGCAATTAATTTATTACTTTTAGTTACTAAATAGTCATCTTTCATTTCTACACCCCTCATATGGAATATATTAGCACAAAAATAATACCTAATCAACACTTAGGTATTATTTGATAAAATTCCTTTATAAAAAAGTATTATTTAGGTATGAAAAAGTATTATTTAGGTATGAAAAAGTATTATTAGATTTTTTATTAGGTATGAAAAAGTATTATTTAGGTATGAAAAAGTATAATTAGATTTTTTATACTACTGCTATAACTTACTTTGAGGCCTATCTAAAACAATTAAAACAGTTATATATAAAACATATAAAACAACAACAGGGTTGTTGTCTTATAAATATAGTTATTCCAATAAAAAAAGAGATTAAAAATCTCCCTATTTAAATTACTTATACTTTTCTATAAATTCTTCTAACGCCAAACTTATAAGTTGTTGTACTTTATATTCTTTATGATCTAAAATAAACTTATCCCATTTAGTAGAGACATCTATATCTACCTTAAATATCTTTTGCTTTACTTCTGTGATTGCTTTAGGCTTTAATTCTATATTTTGAATTTCTATAATATTTTACTTTTGTTATATTCTTGTATAACTTCTTTAATTGGATTAATTAAACTTATTAGTTCATTCAATTTATTTAAATCTAATTGATTATACATAGGTAATATATTTGTATTATCTTCCTTTAAAGCTAAGTTTCTATTATAAGGCTCTTTAGTTAATACAGTAGTATCACTTTTGTATAAGTATTGATTATCTATTCTTTTATATCCTTTTCTTGAAAGTCTTTTGGCGATAACCCTATCATTAACTTTGAAATCTATAGTTTCAATATCTTTTAAAGTTCTTCCTTTAACTAATTCTTTATTTATATATTCAACTATTTCTTCCAACTTCATTTCTTCTAAATCCATTTAAACACCACCTTATACATTTGCTATACTTTTGTATAGCATTATAGTTATACATATACTATACGAAAGTATAAAATCCTTTTTAATAAAATAGGTGTAATGATTAATTTCTATATAAATTAATAGTGAAAATAATTTTTATCTTTTAAACTTTAAAAAGAGTGGGTATAATATTTTATAAAAGGGAGTGAGAAATATGGATTCTATTATTATTTTAATAGTAGCTGTTTCAGGAATTGTAGGTATATTTGCATTATTCATTAAGGGATTAAAAGATATTATAGGTATAAATCAAAATAGATAGTTATTTAAAATTGGGATTTTAAAAAGTAAGAATTCGTTATTGATCATAGCGAATTCTTATTTTTTTTTATAAAGTTTATTTATAGTAAACAAAAAGCTATGGATTTTATAAAAATCTATAGCTTACAAATAGCTTAAAATCATAGTTTTTTATTTTATCGCAAAATGAGCATTTAACGAAATATTTTTATAATAGTAAAAATACGTTGCTATAAATTAAAAAATATATTAAAATATGTGTATGACGTAACAAATACATTGTAATGCATGACACATACATAGTAAAATATTTAGTTTGAAGGGAAATGAGAAATATGAGTAATGAGGTTAAAGCAGTATCTTTTAGATTAGTTGAGGAAGATATACAAAAGTTTAGAGAAATAGCAGAAGAACAAGGGCTAAATCAAGCTGAAATGTTTCAAGGTTTAATGAATAGCTTTGAAATGGCTAAAGCAAAAGGAATGATTACAGATAGGGGTAAGGAAATAGAAGTGTTTCAAGATACAGTAAATAATTTAGTATCTATGTTTATTAATTCTTTAGCTATAAATCAAACTAGTGAAGAAAGAATAAGAGAAACATTAAGCTTAGAATTAAATACTAAAGATAAAACAATAGCTGATTTACAAGAATATAAAGAGAAAATGAAAATTGCTGCCAAGGTAAATGATGAAAAAGTAATTGAATTAGAGAAAGTGGTTAAGGATCTTACAGTATCTTTAGAAAAAACAACTAAGGAATTAGAACAAAAAACTAATATAGTTGATAATCAGCAAGAGCAAATAAATACATTAAATTCAATAGTTACTGAATATAAAGCATATAAAGATATAAATAAAGAATTAGAATTAAAAAATAGTGAATTGAATATTAAGGTTACAGATACATTACAAAGTAATTCTAATGTATTGAATGATAATTCTGACCTTAGATCTAAGATTGAAAATTTAGAAAGTATAAAGGAATTTTATAAAACAGAAGTAGAATCAATGAAAAATGAAATAAAAGAATTAAATAAAAATATTAAAGTTATAGAAAAATCTAATAAAGATGAAATTAAAGCCTTAAATAAGGAACATAAAGAAGAATTAAAGGCTATAGAGAATAAATATAAGTCAGGTACAGAAAACCTTAAAAAAGAGCTTACAGATAAGTTTAATGAGGATATAAATAACAAAATAGAATTTGAAAAATCTAAACATCAATTAGAATTAGATAAAGCAATTAGTAAAGAGCAGCTACTTAAAGTTAAGTATGATAACTTAAAAGAGAAATATGACAAAGATATATTAAGTAAAAAATAAGAACC
>JARIDB010000011.1 GCA_029257045.1 Clostridium sp. | reverse complement strand
CCATCAGATAATATGCCTATAGAAGGATTAATGAATGTAATTATGTCTCATAATCCAGAATTAAGCCTGAATAATTTAAATAAAATAATAGAAGATTTAGGTTGGTCAAAGTGTATTAGATTGAAATAGTTAGTAATCTTGTAACGTTATGTATAGTACAAGAATATATTAAAGTGTGAATTACATTCCAAAAATAATCTTACTTAAAAAATTATAAGCCAATGCTTAATATAATTAAGCATTGGCTTTTTAATTTAAAAATTTATTATTCGTTATGTGATCCATCGCAATATGGTGCATTTTTTGTTTTAGTACATGTACATAAATTAGCTGTTCCATCTTTTTCAGCTGTGAATTGTTTTGGAGCAAATTCAGTTCCTTTATGCCCTTGGAAATCACAGAAAGGTGCTTTTGAGCTTTTTCCACATGCGCACCAAAAATATTTTTCTCCCTTTTTAAGTTCTACGGCTACTGGTCCTTTTTTTTCCACATTAATCTCTCCTTTTTACTTAATTTATTTCAAACTTATTTTATGTAATATAGATTTCTTTATTCATATGATATCTTCCTGCTTTATATAAATCAGAAATTTTTTATGATTATATTTCTTTTATCTTCCTAATTCAATTATATTTGCAATAAGAGCCTTACATCTTCCGCAATCAGTACCTGCCCCTGTTACTTCTCCAACCTTTTCTACAGTATCAGCACCATTTTTTACAGCATCAATAACAGCTTTAAGTGAAACATTCATACAGCCACATACTGAACTAAGGATACTATCAATATTTTCCTTACAACCTTCACATTCACCACATACTCCTGCTGTTTCTATTATTTCTTCAGTTGTTCTAGCGCCACCACACATTGCTTTTCTAATTGTACTGTAATCTACATTGTTTTTAGTACATATCATTCTGTTTCCTGCCATCTTAAAGTTCTCCTTCATCTTGTTATATAATATTATTTCTTAATAATTATACTTTAAATATATCATTTTATCTACACATATTATACTTTTTATACTTGTTATACTTTTTATACTTGTTATACTTTATATATGTGATATACTTTTTATATCTTATATAATAACTTTACTAAATATATTTATTATATAAAAAGTAACAATATATTTTAGGCGGTGATTATTATTAAAGTTTGTCCTTACTTAGAGTACTCTTTTCAAATACTCGGAAGAAAATGGAATGGTATTATACTTCATTACTTATCTATATGCAGTAATGGTAGTTCTCATTTTACAGAAATAAAGGATAATATTCAAAACATTACACCAAAGGCATTGTCACTTAAGCTTACTGAGTTAATAGAGTATGGATTGATTGAAAAAAAGATTGTTAGTACATCTCCTATATCTATAACTTATGAACTTACTGAAAAAGGTACTTCTTTAGCCTCAGCCCTTGAACCTATTCAAAAATGGGCATTTGAATATAAAGATATTGATAATAATAATAATAATAATACAAAATTGAAAGGAGATATTTATGAGTAATAATATGGTTTGCGACATAGAAAAAGGTATCTGTGGAATAGATGATAGTGGAAAGAAGTTGGTGAACACTCACGTATGCCTATTGATGGTTCACTATGGTTTAACAATCCAGTAAAATCATCATTTATACCTTCTAGAGTATTTAAAGTAATTCAACAAATTGATGAGCATCTTGCTTTAGTATTTTTACGTAAAGCAAGGGAAGCAGTTTTTGCTTTTGATAAAAATATTGCAGAAGATGAAGTTTTAATTGAAATTATTAATACTCTTGGATTAGATGGAAAAGAAATAGTTAAAGAATCTTCACTAACTAAGAGTCAACAACTTTTAGAAGAAGATTTCGCCTTTGCAACACAATTAGGTGTTAGAGGTTTCCCAACAATTATAATGGTTAATAAAGAAAATAAAGCCGTTAAAATTGTAGGAGCTCGTTCCTTTGATTATTACCTTTCTGCCTTAAAGCAAATTCTTAATGATAATAAAGAATTAAAACCAGCTTCAGTTCCAAAGCTTTCAGAGTTTCTTGAAAAAAGTAATTTATTATTTTCTAGAGAAATTGAAGAAATGTATGGTCTTAATCAAACTGAAGTTAAAGGATTTATCCAAGAAAACTTATCTACTTCTGATTATGAAGTGAAAGAAATTCTAGGAGAACTTTATATAGAAAAAAGAGTTTAATTTAAAGATAGAAATAGGCTGTTGCAAATTATCTTCTATTTTGCAACTTGCCCTGTATATTTAATCAAAGAGAGGTCAGACTTTCAATAATTGATGGTCTGACCCTTTTAATTTATATTTAATTATTTCAAAACTTAAATATCATTTTCTATTTATTAACATCTACTAATCTAGTGGTTGTTGATAGAATCCACCAAAGAAGGTTTCTGTTTTTAATACATTAATTATAACTTTAGAATCAATGTTTTTAATTAATCTTGTAATTTCACTAACTTCATAGGAAGAAACAACTGTATGAAGAAGATTCATTTTCTTTTTACTAAATCCACCTACTGCATCAATACAAGAAATTCCATGACGATATTCTTTTACGTATTCATCAATAATTTCTTCTCCCTTTTGGGTTGTAATTTGTAATGTAACACGTTCATACCTATGATGGAAACTAGCTATGGTCTTTGTTGAAATAAACTGAAATAAAATTGAATATCCAGCATATATCCATCCAAACATTGCACCAAATATACATAAAATGATTGCATTAAAGATAAATACATATTCCCAAATTGATTTATTTATTTTATTTGAAATAAATAATGCTATGAAATCTGTACCACCTGTTGATGCATTTCCTTTTAGTGCTAAGACAACAGCTATTCCATAAGCAAAACCACCAAAAGCTACATTTAATAACACATCATCAAATAACGGTGAAAAGTGGCATATGTCTAAAAGAATACTTGTTAAAAATACCTGAACTAAAGAGAAAAAGGTAAACTTTGGACTAATATGCTTATAACAAATAAATGCAACTGGCAAGTTTAGTGCAATAATAGCAATGGAAATCGAAATATTTAACCCATACAAAGATGCAATTTTATCAATAAGAATTGCAACACCTGTAAACCCACTTGATAGAAGGTTTGCTGGTTGTATAAAGGTTTGAATTACATAGGTTTGCAACAAAGCTGAAGCAAAAACTGCAATAAATTTCAATAATATTTTTATAACTTTATTATCTTTCATTAAATATGCTCCCTACTAATTTAGCTACCTTTATACTTGAAACAACATCATAGTTATTTTCATTTGGGGTATCTGCATATCCGTAAGTAACATTTTTTGTTGAAGTTGTTGGATCATTTAACCAATCCTTACATGAAGAATGGACTTGATAAATACCCGTTTCTTTCATAAGCTGAGTCGCATTTGTATCATTTACACCACTACCAGCTAAAATTTCAATTTTATCACCATATTTTTCTTGTAGGTGAGCAAGCATATCTCTTCCATCCCATGCTTTTGCTTGTAATCCGCTTGTTAAAATACGATCAACACCAATTTCAATTAAGGCTTCCATAGTCTCATCAGGTGTTGTTACACAGTCAAATGCACGATGAAAAACAGCTTCACCATTATACTTATGAATTAAATCAACCATATCCTTTGTTAACGCTCTATCAAGAGTAGAATCTTCCTTTAAGAAACCAAAGGCTAATCCATCTGAACCATTTTCCATAAGGATTTTTGCATCCTGAAATATTAATTCAACATCTTCTTTATTATAAGCAAAACCTCCACCTCTAGGGCGTACCATAGAAATCACTTTAAGATTAGTATTTTGTTTTGTCATAATTAATGAGGCAAGTGATGGTGTTAGCCCACCTAAATGCAGTGCAGAATTTAATTCTATTCTTTTTGCACCACCTTTATAACTTTGAAGTGCATCATAATAACTACCGCAACATATTTCTATTTGTTTATTCATTAATAACTCCTTCTTTCTAGATATCTTATATTTTAGGTGCAAAGCAATGTTTCTCTTTTATTTTGCCAGTTCATATAAGCTTAATGCATATATTTTAGCATTTGTAATTATATCTTCTATACTCATCCATTCATTTGGATTATGTCCAATTCCCTTTTGTCCTGGAAAGCTTGGGCCAAAAGGAACTATGTTTGGCATTGCTTTTGCATAGGTACCTCCTGTTGTAGTAACAGGTGTTCCATCAAGTCCAGTTATATTTTCATAACACTCTTGCAGCGTTTTTACTAAGAAACAATCTTTTTCAAAACGAACTGGTGGAAAATGATGTTCTAGATTAACCTTTAATGCTTTCGCTTTAAGTTTACATTGATCCATTATTTTGTCAATACTAAGACTAGCAGGATAGCTAATTGAAACAGTAAATGTTACTAAATCTCCATCCCTCTTAAGCTTATAATTTCTCATCAATGTTTCACCAAATTCTTTATCCTTAATATCAATTCCTAAATTTTCACCATTGCTCTTTCCATTTATAAAATAGTTATTAACAAATTCAAAAAACTCATCTAATTGATCTAAAGCCCCTGATACCTTAATTAAAGCTCTACCTCTTTCAGCATATACAACAGGGTATTTACAATCTGGCGTAAATCCATATAATGGTGGAGCTTCATGTTCTAAATAATATTTTAAATCTGCAAATCCAGTTTCTTCATTGCATCCAAAAATTATTCTTACTTCTTTGCTTAATTTAATTCCTAATTCTTTTAATGCATATAATCCAAATAGACAGGAAAAAATTGGACCTTTATTATCAAGAATACCTCTTGAATAAATTATTCCATCTTCTTCGTACCCACTAAAAGGTGGTTGTTTCCACCCATCACCTACTGGTACAACATCTAAGTGTCCCATTGCACAGACGTAATCATCACTTTTTCCATAACGTGCATATCCTAAATAAGAATCCATATTAACACTTTCAAAACCTAATTCCGTTGAAATATCTAGTGCTTTTAATAAAGCTTTTTTAACACCTTCTCCAAAAGGTGCATTTTCTTTTGCAGTTGACTCAACACTATCTATTGAAACTATTTCCTTTATTTTCTCAATCATTAGTGGGGAAATTTCTTCAACTTTTTTTATTATCTTTTCTTTCATAAGCTTAACCTCTATTCTTCAATAGGAGCCATACGTGTACTCATGTAATTATCCAACCATTCCTTTGTTGCTAATTCATGTACACAATGACCATCTACATTTTTAGTTAAATAAATTTCTGTATCCTTACCTTCTACTACTACAGCAAAAGAGAATCCTTCAATATTTGTAGCTACGCCCCATTCACCTTTATTATTCATTGCAACTAAAGATAAATCACCAGCCACGCCACGTTTTTCTTTTAATTTTTTATCTAGTTTATTTACTGCTGTTTCACAAGCAATTTGCGGATGCATGCCTTCTTCCATTAAACGAACTATTTCATAGGAAATACATCCTTTCATTAAATCTTCACCTAAACCAGTTGCACTAGCACCACCAATTTCACTATCTACATATAATCCTGATCCTATAATTGGTGAATCACCAACACGACCTTTTTTCTTCATAAATAATCCACTAGTTGATGTAGCAGAAGTCATTTTACCTTTAGAATCTAAACAAACCATTCCTACAGTATCATGTCCGGAATATGGTTTTAATTCTTGTTCCTTTATTTCTTTAACACGTTTTTTATAGTGAGCTTTAGCACGGTCACTTAACATGTTCTTTCTTTCAAATCCAGCTTTATGTGCATACTTTTCAGCTCCATCACTAACAAGCAGACAATTAACTTTTTCTGTACTTAATGAACGAGCAATTGAAACTGGATTTGCAAAATCCTTAATTGCTGCAACCCCACCAATAGCTAATGTATCTCCATCCATATAAGCTGCATCTAATTCAACTTCCATTTCTTCATTAGGAAGTCCACCATATCCAACAGATTTGTAATATGGAAAATCTTCCACTGCCTTTATTGCTGTTTCAATAGCATCACCTGAGAATCCACCTTCTTTTAAAATATCAGCACCTTTAGTAATTCCTTCAGCAGCCATTCTCCAAGTAGCAATCATACCCCACATATATGTAATCCTCCATTTTCTTATTTATTTATTTATTTATTTATTTATTTATTTATTTATTGGTTTATTTGTTTATATTTCTAACGTCTTTATCTATTGATATATAATAAAATCTACTTTTTAGTTTTATAAGGAATTATAATAACTTTATCCTATAAATAAGTTATTACAATTTTATCCTTTAGTTTTCAAGTGGATATATATAAGTTTTTCTTGACTTGGAACAAAGTTACCAGAATAAGAAAACATATATATATCCATATTCTTTATAAAGTACATTTATTTTTCACATTTAAATATTTTCTTAAAATATGATTTCAGGTATCCTAATAAATTATGATACCTGAAACTTTTCTATTTATAACATATTTTATTTTCTAGGTCATTACTGTCATGACCTTTAACAATTGTTTCTGCAAACTTACACATATTTTCAAGTGCATCATTTAAACCAAATCCACCTTTTTTAGGTGTTTTAACAATAGATACCTTATCTTTATAAGCTGCAATAGTTTCTTCGTTTTCTTCACTCATTGCTGCAAATGCCTTTGCATTTGTTGTTGTATTAATGTCATATGCTACATGTGCACACATTTTTGCATAATCAATAAAGTTAAAAGCGGGCCCACATATTACAACATCTGGTTTCATTTTATTAACCATTGCACATAATTTACGGCTTACCTCTTTAGGGTCCTCTAAGTATGTGCCATTACCACAATATAAACATGCAATTACATTAATATCTTTTTCTTTTAAAAATGGTGCCATCATAACCGCTGGCCCAATTGGTTCTTTTTTGCCACCAAGTGGTAGCATTCTATCATCTTTTGTTCCTAAACCAGATTGAATCTGATCAAAAATCATGATAGCTTTCATATATTTCACCTCTTAATCTTATAAATCATCAAATGATATATCATCTAATGAGAAATCGTCATCATCATCTTTAGCTTCTAAAGCTTTTGCTTCATCCACAAGATATTGTTTATCCATAATTTTAATAAATGGTAAGTAAACAAGTACACCTAATCCTAATAATATTACTTGCAGTACTGCACCTCTCCAATCTGTTGCTAAGAAACCTGAAATAATTGGAGGTGTAGTCCAAGGAATTTGTATTCCATTACAATATGGTACCATACCAAGTCTCATAGCAAAGTATGAAATTACTATATTCATTGTTGGTACTAACATAAATGGTGCTAAAATTGTTGGATTTAATACTATTGGTAAACCAAATATAATTGGTTCATTTATTCCAAACATTCCTGGAACTAAAGCTAATTTACCTAATTGTTTAATACGTTTTGATTTACAGAAAAATAACATAGCAACTAATAATGACAAGGTAGAACCAGCTCCACCAAATGTTGCAAATAAGTCCTGGAATTGTTGAGAAATTATATTTGGAATTGCTAATCCTTCTTTTAAAGCTTGTAAATTTTCAGCAGCTAAAGTTTGAAGAATTGGGTTAAATACAGCTCCTACAACAGATCCTCCGTTTACTCCAAAGAACCAGAAGAAATGTAGGAATATATAAGCAGTAACCATTGCTCCTAAAGTATTTCCTAAGTTAAGTAATGGTGTTTGTAAAATTACATATACAAAGTTAAATGCACTTTTATAAGGTGTAATTGCAAATAACCAGTTTATTATGAAGAATGTTAACATAACTATTCCTGCAGGTATTAATGCAGCAAAGGATTTTGTTACTGTTGGTGGTACACCAGCAGGCATCTTAATTACCCAGCCTTTTTTATTTACCCATGAGTAGATATGAACAGCTGCAAAAGCACACATAATACCTATAAATATTCCTTTAGCACCAGTCCAACCAGTTGGAATACCATTAACAAAAATTGATTCTCCTGTTTTTGTTAATGCAGCTTTAACTGGAACTTGATATGGCATCAATATAAACCAATCTACTAAAGAAGTCGCAGCTCCAAAAAGCTTATCAACTTTCATATGGTTAGCAAATGAATAACCAACACCCATAACTGCTAGTAAAGCCATAATATCAAAGGTTGCAGCTACTGGTTTTGCAAAGAAGCTATCCCAGCCTGCACCAAATATACCTGTAAAGAATTCATTCCAACCCGGAATTGGAAAGTTAGCGAATAATAAGAAGAATGATCCAACAATTAATAATGGTGTTGATATTAAGAAACCATCACGAATTGATATTAAATATTTATTACGTCCTATTTTTTCAGCTAATGGCATAAAAAACTTTTCTAATACTTTTAACATAATTTTGTCCCCCCATTAATTTAATTTATTTACCCTATTGTTTGAAATTTATTATTTTTTATTTGCTTTCATAAGTTTAATAGCAGTTTTTAAAACCTTTTCTCCTTTCATCATTCCATAATCTTCAGAATCAATAACTTGAATAGGAATACCTTTATCTCCATGTTGTGCTACGATTTCATCATATCTAAATTTTACTTGAGGTCCAAGTAAAATTACATCTGGATGTTTTTCCTCAATAATTTGTCCAATCTTTCCATCAGGAAATGCTTGAACTTCAATTGGTAACTTATGCTCATCAGCTGCTTTTTGCATTAAGCTAGCTAACATACTTGTAGACATCCCAGCACTACAAAATAAATAAATTCTTTTCATAAACCTTCCTCCTTTTATATTATTTTAACTATACTTATTCTAACAGTTTAAACAATTGCATAACCTTAATCATTTTTCCTATCTATTAGGAAACCTTTACATTACTTTAACTTTTCTTCTAAAGCTATTATTCTTCTATAATTATCAATCATTTCATTTGCTATAATTTTAAAGCTTTCAGCACTCATTAACTGGTCTTCTGCGTGAATTAGCAATAATGAACCTGCTACCATTTCTCCT
Organism: Clostridium sp.; assembly: GCA_029257045.1. GTDB lineage: Bacteria > Bacillota > Clostridia > Clostridiales > Clostridiaceae > Clostridium. The sequence goes on along the minus strand of JARIDB010000011.1, from coordinate 11,318 downwards.
GAAGCTTCTTTTTGAATCAAAGTTGCGTGACCTTTATGACCATTTAAGAAATATGCTTCCCCTTCTTCCATACATTTTTTAGCCAATTCAAAGTTTCCAGTTTTTGCTTTTGAGATTGCTTCAATGTAAGAGGATCTTGCCATACCTACATTTGAAATAATTTGAAAACAAGATAATTCGATTTCATTCATTATAATTCTCCCTTCTATTCTTCTATTCTTTTGTTAGTATTACTTTAGTCTTAGCAATACGATCATGAAACATTGCATGATCTTTATTAAATAAAGCATACAGAATTGATATAATTGTGATTGCACCAAATCCATAAGCCAAATACCTTTCAATATTTACCTTAATTAAAATACTTAATAAAGAATGAATATAATTTGAAATTGGGTAAGTAACACCTTCTAATAATATAACTCCAATACCTTGACGAATAAGCATTGTCTTTAATTCAACATCACTGCCATCATTTTTTACCACCTTAATACCTAAAGCCCTTTTACCAAGAGTTGTACCTGGATGTTTATATACAGGTGAGTAAATTAAATAGTAAAAGCTTATTAATAAACATATTCCAAATACTATCAGTGCATAAGGTAGTTCAAACATATCTAATGTGATTTTCATTTCTTTCTTTTGTGTAATAACAGAATAAATGTATTGCATAGGAATAGCATATAATAATACTAAAACTATATGGTCAATCAAATATGCAAATAATCTTTTTGATGGTGAAACCTTTAAATAATCAATATTAGAATTAAAGTCTTTTTTAACTTTATTATGTTTTTCATTTTTCTTTTTCATAATTACCCCATTATTCTTTCTAAAAATTCTTCATAATTTTCTGCTTCTAGCAGTTTAGAAAATGATGCTGCATCACCAATAGCATTTGCTAACCATTCTAGAAACATAAATAAAATAGATTTATCTTCTTCATTAATCGCTAGTAAAATCACAAGTTTAACTTCATACATTCCCCACTTCACTGGTTGTTTTAATAATGCTACTGAAATAGTTGATGAATAACTTTGTGCTTTTAAAGCATGTGGCGTGGCAAAACCATAAACAAATGATGTTGGTGACATTTCTTCTCTTTTAAGTACATTTTCTTTAAATCCTACAGGAATAATTTTATCTTTTTCTAATTTATAGCACATTTTATCAATAACATCTTTTTCATTTTTTGCACTAAGGTTACCATAAAAATATTCTTTTTTAATAATACTAGAAATTTTAGAGTTAAACTCAATTTGAAACCTTTTTTTATCAAGTTGTTTTATAGCTTGATAAATACTTATTTCATCTTCTCCATTTAAAAACATAGAAATTTTTATTGTTATTATATCTAATGAATGCTTAAGTGGAAATAAAGTTAAAAGTAAATCTGGTTCATAATGTAAAACTTCATTTTCTTCAAAATAATTTAAAGTTTTAACAATTTCTAAGGAATCTGCAAAGTTTTGTTGAATCTTTTGCTTACATATAGAAGCAAATGCTTGATCATGTGGTAATATAATTACTACTTTGTATTTTCTATTAGTATTTATTCTCTCATTAGCTGCACCTAAATGAAGTGCGACAAAACCAACTTCATTTTCATTAAAAGTAAAACCTAATGATTCTTCAATCATACGGCAAACATGAATAGCCATTTCAAAAATTAATGGATACTTTCGTTTAATATCTTGTAAAAAGACATTATCAATAGTAACTGAGTTTTGTGCCCTAGAAATCATTCCTTGAATATGCATTTTAAGTCCCATTAATAAATCCGTATCACTCATAAAGTTTGTACCAAAGAAATCACATACTTCTTGTAATAAATCGAGTATTAATTGATTGGTATCTAATTCTCCATTAATTGCTTTTACTAAATCTGTAGTATAATTAGAACTCTTTTTTCCCATAAGTAATAGTGCCATAACTTCTATTTCATCTTCTACAAGTTTAACGTTAATTTTACGAGAAACTCTTTCAAAGAAAGTTTTAGAAATCTTATATTCTAATGATTCATAAAATTCCTTATTTTTTCTATCTGACTTAATATAATTATGTTTAATAATTCTTTCAATACTAATTCCTACATGCAGAACCAACATTGGAAATGCCATGTCTTTTATAGAAAAATCATATTCATCAAATACTTCAAGTAAGATATCTTTAACTAGTAAAAGATCAAAGTTTTTATAAAAAGAAGCAACCTTATTAATATTTAAAAAGTTTCCCTTTGTTTCAGCTGCTAAAAGATCTTTATAAAGCTTTCTTTTGCTTAGTTCATCACCTTCTAGATAAATATAATTTTTAGAGCGAATTAACTTTAACTTTGGATAGGGCTCTAACATTTTACGAGTACGCTTTAAATCATTTTCAATTGAATAATCACTTACATAAACTTGTGATTGCAAAATTGTTAAATTAATTTCATTTTTTTCAAACAATAATTGCTGAATCATAAAAACACAACGTTCATTTGGTGTTTGAGGGATTGAAGCCTTTACATAAATGTTTAATATATTTAATAATTTTTCATCTATGTGATATCCTAGTCTTTGATTTGATTCAATTAAATTACATTGATAGTGTTTATTAATACTATCAATATCAGAGCGAATAGTTCTATCTGAAACATTTGATAATTTAGCTAACTCTTTTCCTGTAATCCATTCTTTTTGTTCTGCTAATATTGTCACAACATTTGTTTGACGATTATTCATAACTAATCCTCCTATTTGATATTATTATACTTTTAAAAAAGCTTTATATAAATAAAGAAATTTCCTAACTGTTAGGAAATTTCTTTGCTTTTTTATTAAATAACTCTATTTAATTAGGAATTTTTCCTAATTAACATTTTAAACATTATATATACTTTTTTAATTTCACTATTTTACTTAAATAAATTTATTAATTACTGAATATCCTACAATATTAATCGAAAGACATATATATCTTATTTATCTAATACATATCCATATGCCTTAATTTCACCCTTTGTTTCCTCAAGGTAAACTCCTTGAATTTCTGGTGAAAACCCTGGGAAATAATTAATTCCTTTTTCAAGAATTAAAAAATACTTTTGTGCAGATTCACTCCACTTTTCTCCTGGAACAACACAAAATACTCCTGGTGGATAAGGAAGCGATCCTTCTAAAGCTATTTCTCCTAATATATTTTCAAGCGGAACCAATTTTGTATTGTTTCTTTTAAGTTCTACATTTGCCTGTTGTGGTGTTATTCCAAATTCAGGCATAGTTTCTTTTCTAAATAAATTCTTTTGATAAGTTTTCACATCATTATCTTTATAAAAATCATGCATTTCTTGACATAACCTTCTAATAGTGTAATCTTCATATCTGTTAATATACTTATTGTAAAGCCCTGGTAGAACTGTACTTAAAGGAGCATCCTCCTTAACTAATTCTTCAAATTGAATAAGTTTTGCAACTAAATTTTCCATTTTAGTTTTAGTTTCTGCAGGAGTTAATAAAAATAATATTGAATTTAAATCACACTTTTCAGGTATTATTCCATTTTCTCTTAAATAATTTGCTAAAATAGTAGCTGGAATTCCAAAGCTTTCGTACTCGCCACTTTCAGCATTTATACCTGGAGTAGTTAACATAAATTTATTTGGATCTACAAAATATTGATTCTCTCCATATCCTTCAAATGAATGCCATTTTTCCCCTGGAATAAATTTAAAAAATTCGATATTATGAGAAATTTCGCAAGTATCGTAATCTTCCCATCTTTCACCTTTTATAATTGGTGGTATAAAAGGCTTAACCATAGAACATTCTTTTAAAATATCTTTTCTTGCTTCAACTCCAAGTTTTATACATTCTTCCCAAAGGTGTTTTCCAGCTTCTCCTTCTTGCATTCTAGCATTTATATCTAAGCTTGCATATAAAGGATAAAATGGACTAGTGGAAGCATACATCATATAGGAATTATTAAATCTTTTATGATCTACATATCTTTTTTGACCTCTTAAATGCTTATCTTTTTTATGAATTTGTGAGGTTTGTGAAAATCCTGCTTGTTGTTTGTGAATAGATTGAGTTACTAATATTCCTGGATCTTCTTCATTTAAATCTAAAAGAAGAGGTGAACAATCCCTCATCATTGGAATAAATTGTTCATATCCAACCCAAGCGGAATCAAATAAGATATAGTCACAAAGGTGTCCTATTTTTTCGACAACCTGTTTTGCATTATAAATTGTTCCATCATAAGTTCCAAGCTGAATTACTGCAAGTCTAAAAGGTCTTTTTACCTTGGCTTTATCTTTTGAAACTTTTGATATTTCATTTCTTAGGTATTCTTCATTAAAACAATGTTCATCTATTCCTCCTATAAATCCAAAAGGATTACGAGCAGTTTCTAGATATACAGGAATTCCACCAGCTTGGACTAAAGCTGAATTATATACTGATTTATGGTTATTCCTGTCAAATAAAACCAAATCATCTGGTGATACAACAGCATTTATAGCTACTGCATTTGAGGTACTTGTTCCATTCATTACAAAGTAAGTTTTATCTGAGTTATAAACCTTAGCTGCATATCTTGATGCATCCATAGCTGGTCCTTCGTGAATAAGTAAATCCCCTAGAGCTACATCTGCATTACAAATATCTGATCTGAAGATATTTTCCCCATAAAATTCATAGAAATACCTTCCTGCTGGATGTTTTCTAAAGTATTCTCCACCTTGATGGCCTGGACAATCAAATTGTAAATTACCTTCTTCTACATAACTACTTAAAGCTTTGAAAAATGGTGGTAATACATTTTCTTCATAATTTCTTGCAGCTGCTTCAATTTCTCTATTATATAAATTTTTATTAAATTCATTTTCATCTATAATACGATAAACTCTTTTAGCTACTTCTTTATTAAGATATTTATCATTTCTTACAACAACAAAGATTGGAATACCAAATTTTGTTTCATAAATTTTATTTATTAATGTAGTATCTATATCAGTTACTACAGCTACAGATACATCTGTAAAATCTGTATTATCTGCCAATATTAAAGATCTATTTGTTTTAAAGTATTTTATTGATTCTTCTGTAAATGCAACTTTAAATTTATTCATAACTTTATTCCTCCTATGTATTGCAATTGTTTTTATTAATCTAAAGATCTTTTATTCTTAATTTTGTACTTATTTTGTAAGCCTAATTATTGTAACACAAATAGTTTAAAAAAGAGATAAAATTGTTCTCTTTATAACGTCAGTCTTCTCCAGAAATAAAGCTACCTATACATTTAAGAAACCTTTTATTTTACTTTTAAAACATCACCATATTTCTCTTTAGATATCATACCATTTTCCATAGCCACATTTCCATTTACTATAATATGTTTTATTCCTATTGGAGCTTTTCTTTTATTATTATAGTCTTCGTAGCCTGTTATTTCATTAAAGTCAAATATAGTAATATCCGCCTTTTTTCCTTCTTGAATTTGTCCAATATCTGTAAGCCCTAAAGTTCTTGCTGGTAGTAAGGTGCATTTATAAATAGCATCTTCTAATGTTATAGCTTTCTTTTCCCTAACAAATTTCCCTATAAACAAAGGATAGTTACCATAAAGACGAGGGTGAGGTTCCCCTGCTGGAATACTATCTGAACCTACCATTTGTAATGGATGCTTTATAAGCTTTATTGTATCATCTTCTGAGAATATATTTAATGTTACAATCCCAACTCCTGTTTCTTCTTCTATTAAAAGTTTAGCTATAAAGTTAACTGGATCTATATTTAAATCCTTAGATATTTCTCCTACAGTTTTCCCTATATACTTCAAGTTATTTTCTTTACTTAAAGATGTTATTAATATTCCATCCCATCCTGCAATTGAACTATAGTTATCCCATCCAAGATAATTAATACTCATATCTTTTAGTTCTTTTTTAACTCTATTTAAAACTTCTTCATCCTTTAGCATTTTTAATAATACATCAGTTCCTTTATCCGTTAACCAAGGTGGCAGTAGTTGAGTCATTAAAGTACTTCCTGAAAGATAAAGATGTTCATCAAAAGTTATATTAATACCCTTTTTAATAGATTCTTCTACTAAATTTATTAATACTTCAGCAGAGCATCCTAATATTTTTGAATCATAAGATCTCATATGGGATATATGAAGCTTTACTTTAGATTCTTCTGCTACATCAATAATTTCTTTCATTGCATTTATTATATTTCTATCGTGATTTCTAACATGAACCATAATAATTCCATTATGAGCTTTAACAACTTTACATAAAGAAATTAATTCTTTCTTTTTAGCAAAAATCCCTGGTATATATTGAAGCCCAAGGGACATTCCTATAGCTCCTTGTTCCATGGCTTTATTAACTAGTCTACACATTTCATCAATTTCTTTATCGGTAGATTCTCTAGATTCAAAGTCCATAACACTGCTTCTAATAGCTCCATGAGAAATAAGTACAGAATAATTATTTTTAAGTCCCTTTTTTGTTATTTTATTTATATAATCTTCTACATCTTCAAAATCAAATTTAATATCTGGGTTTCCTACAACCCCTTTTATGTAGTTTTTCCATAACTTACTTTCATCTTCTATACAAGGTATAACTCCAAGACCACATTGTCCTACCAATTCTGTAGTAACTCCTTGTTTCAATTTTAGATCTTGTATTTCTTCCTCCATAAAAGGTACAAGGTCATTATGACTATGTACATCTATAAATCCAGGAGAAATAACTAATCCCTCTGCATCAATAATTTTCGTTGCAGAATCTTTTATATTTTCTCCTATTTTTATTATTTTACCATCTTTAATTGCTAAATCCATCTTGCATGATGGTTTTCCTGTTCCATCAACTATTAATCCATTAGCTACTATAATATCTATCATTCAAACTCATCTCCTTAATTTTTAAGTTTCAAATATTTCTTTTTTTAATTATAATCCTTTACATAAAGATTATCCAATTTTTTATATAGCTCTATATCACTTTAACTTATACAAAAAGAGCCCTAGATATTGCCTAGAGCTCTTATATTTTTTTATTTAATATTATATTTAAAAACTTAATTAGTAAAAGATTGTTTTATCTTTATTAATAATTTTATTGAAAACCCTTTAATTCTATTTTATCTATAACCACATTAACACCTTGTTTAACAAAATCAATTGCTTGGGTTTCGCTCTGTCCCTTATGTTTAACTTCATGGTTGCCTTTTCTTGCAATTGCCTTATATGGATATTCTCTTTCATTATTCTTTACGACTGTTATTTCATATCCTCTATATTCTGTCATGATGCTTTCCTCCTTTTCATATTATAATTCTATTATATTTGAATTAGTCAGAAAATTCAATCTTTTCTCATCCTTATTTTTTAATTCTTTTTATTATTAAATTCTTTTTATTATTAAATTCTTTATAATATTTATATCTTAAACCTTTTAGTTAAATTATTTAGTATCCCTGAATAATCTTTTAAAGTTTCAGCTTGTTCTGATATCTCTTGTAATCCTGATGATTGCTCTTCTGATGCAGCACTTACTTCTTCTGTTATTGCAGCTGTTTCCTGTGATACTGCTGCAACCTCTGATATTTTGAAAACAACGTTATCCTTACTTTCAATTATCTTATCTAAAGAAGATGTAACTTCAGTAATATTACATTCTAATTCATCAATCATATTATCTATTATATTAAACTTATCTCTTGTTACTCCTAAACTTTTTCCTGTTTTATCGTTTAGTTCTTTAGTTGCTATAGTTTCTTCAGAAAGTTCTTTTATGCTTTCTTTTACTTCCTTTATAACATTATTAATTTCTGTAGCTGATTCAGCTGACTCTTCTGCAAGTTTTCTTACTTCATCTGCAACAACAGCAAATCCTCTTCCAACATCTCCTGCCCTTGCAGCCTCTATACTAGCATTTAGCGCTAAAAGATTAGTTTGTTCTGTAATTGATTTAATAGCTTCAACTATAATTCCAATTTCTTCTGACTTAGTTGACAGCATATCTACCTTTATAGCTATATTATCACTAGCTTCTTTATTTTTTTCATAAGTTTCAGTTAAATTTTCCAAAGCTTCTGTTCCTTCTACTGAAGACTTTTTAACTTCCTTAGATCTTTTAAGCATCTTAGTAGAGCTCTCTTTAGATTTATTAACTTCTATCTCTAAATCTTCTACTATATGTACTCCCGAATCCAATCCTGCTGCCTGGTCAGTTGCTCCTTCTGCTATTTGTTGAATAGATTTCGCTACTTCTTCCCCTACATTACTAGATTCTTTAATAATTCCAAATAAAGTTTCTGAACCATCATTAACTTTATAAGCTGCTTCTTTTACCCCTGATAAAAGTATTCCCATATCTTCTACAAGAGTATTCAATCCATTAATCATAGTATTCATTTCTTTATTATAATAAGATTTTTCTTCTGCTTTAATTGTAAAATCTCCATCTTTTATTTTTTCTAAAACCTTAACAACTTCATTTATTGGATTAGTTAATTTTCTTGTAAATATTCTTGAAAGTACAAACGCAATTATTGCAACAGCTATAAGTATAATTACAGATAATGCAATATCTTTTATATAATCTTTTAGAACTTCGCTAAGTGGCATAAATATAACTATATTTGAACCACTTTCATTTTCAATTATTCTATGGGTTAAATATATGGAATCACCTATTTTTAAATATTTATTAGAATTATCCTCAATCTTTAATATATCTTCTATCCAAGGAATATCTTTTGAACCTTTACCAATTAAATCAATATCGTCATTTGCAATTATAGTTCCATCTTTACTAAATATAGTTGCAAAAGATTTATTTTGCAAATTACTGTTTCTTAATACTTCTGATAGTTTATCCAAATTTTTATCTATTGCAATTACTCCTTGAATTTCTCCTTTATCATCTATAACAGCCTTAGAGTAAGTAACTACTATTTTTTTAGTAACTGAATCTTCATAAGGCTCTGACATAATAACTTTAGATGGATTCTTTGTCGCTTCTTTATACCAATCTCTATTTTTAGGATTATAATCACTTGCAATCTCTTTATATGGTGCTAATATAAATCTTCCATCTTCACTTTCCATATATGCTGAAAGTATATTTTCATTTATTTCAACATAATTTTCCAATGTTTTTTCTAGCCAAACTAACTCACTATTTTTATTTTCCTTAATGCCTTTAGCATTAGGATCAATTGATAAGTATTTAATATTTCTCTTACTATTAAAATTATCACTTACTAAGGCCTCATTTATTATACCAACAGTTCCTTTAGCTGTTACATCTGTAATTTTCTTTGAACCTTTAGTAACTGCATAGAAATTAAATATACTTACTATTAATATTGGTATTATACCTGTCATAATAATAAGATTTATTATTTCTTTTTTAACCGTTTTTTCTTTTATATTTATCTTTTTCATATTTGTCCCCCTCGAAACTTTAATCATTATATTTATTATACTTTTATCTATATATTAGATTATCGTACCGTTTAATATTACATTTAGCCAAAATTAGATTAATTCTAACATTTTTAATAACTAATTTAAGTTTATTTTTACTTTTATATGAATTTAGTTAAACTTTTCTATAATAATTATATTTTTATATGTATTTCAGTACATATTTAACATTTTTAACCATAATTAAAATAAAAGATTAAAATATCCTAATAAAGTACACTCTACTTTATTAGGATTAAGTTATTTACTATATTTAAATCATTATATTTCACAATTTTATTAATATCTCTAAGCATACTAAAAAAGGAATGAATACCTATAATGAATATTCATCCCTTTACAATAATCATTCCATAATAATATTTTTAATTTTATAATAAAAGCATATCTTATTTTTATTATTTACTCTTTTAAAGATTAAATAATTCTTCAATAGTTTCATCTTCATCTACTATATTATTTTTCTTTAAAAGCTCTAAAATTTCCTCTGCTAGTTTTATATTAAAATCTATTCCATCCTTTTCTCTTATCTGTTCTACCCTAGCTATCCTTTCTCCTGGAAGTCTAACTTCTATAAATCCTTTTGCTGGCTTCGCTGTTTTTATATGATCAATATAATTATCTATATCTGTTTTTACTTTTTCTATTGGTCTCATCTTATTAATATCAATGGCTATCATAATATGTCCTATATTTTCAGGTGATGAATTTTTTTTGCCCTGCCCTATTACATCTCCAAATCCTGATCCTGTTAGCATTGTAATTAACATTTCCCACATAACTGCTATTCCATAACCTTTAGCTCCACCAAAAGGTAAAAGTGAACTACCATTAAATATCTTATTTACATCATTTGTCGGTATCCCCTCTTCATCAACACCCCAGTTAAGTGGAATTTCTTCTCCTGTTCCTTTTGCTGCTACAATCTTTCCAAAGGCAACTTCACTACAAGCCATATCTAATAAGACTGGATCTTTATGCTTATTTCCACCTGGGAAAGCTATACTCCAAGGGCTATTTCCAAGAATTGAAGTTTTACTACCATAAGGTACCATTATATTGCTTGAATTAGATATTGAAATACCTATCATATTTTCTTTTGCTGCCATTGAAGGATAATATCCTGTTATCCCCAAATGAGAACTCCCCTTTACTCCAACAATACAAATTCCAGTTTCTTTAGCTCTTTTAATACATTCTTCCATTGCCTTAGTTGCTGCTACAAGACCAAGTGAATTATTAGCGTCAAAGAGAATAGTTGCAATTGAATCTGAAACCTTTGTAAGTTTTGCTTTTGTGTCTATCTTCCCAAATTTAATTCCATTAACATACGCACCTAGTCTGTTAATTCCATGGGTATCCACTCCCCTTTTATCTGCTTCATTTAAAACATCTGCTGCAATCATAGAATCTTCCTCTGATAGTCCAAGAGATATAAAGGTTTTATAAACAATTTTTTTTAATTGTTTTGTACTGACTTTTATTGTCTTAACTTCTTTTTTTATTTCTTTCATATTTATCTCCTCATTAACCATTTAAATAATAAAAGGTTTTATTTCATTATTAGTATTATGCATTAACAATCATTATATAATAAATAAATTCAAATATTATATTCCTTATATAACCAAAGCAATTATTAATATAACTTATATATTAATAAGGCAATCAACTGTATTAATTTCATAGTTGATCGCCTTTTTTGCTAAAATACTTTTTAATATTACTATTATTATTATTATTATTAAGTAATTTATATTTCTTTTAAAATCAAACCTAGTCTTATATAGTAGTTTATATATCTTCTGATTTTGAATTTATAG
>JARIDB010000068.1 GCA_029257045.1 Clostridium sp. | reverse complement strand
GAGTTATACTCATATAATTCAATCCTCACTTTTTTACTTAATATCTATAATTCTATTTTATTTTACGTTAGTACTTTTTTCTATCGCTTATATAAAAACTTCTATTTATATTGCAATATCTAAATTTATTATGTTAACATCAACATTTCTTAACATAAAAGAATAAGGCGTACCTTTGATAGATACACCTTCTTCATTACTTACATATTTTATTAAGTTATCATCTAAATTACTCTTGATTGAATCAATTTCTCTTAGCTCATTAACTGTTATTTATGAAATTATCATGTGTAGTAACTTCTTCTGTTACGCTCTAGTTGAGATTTCAATTAAAACCTTACTAAAGTTCTCTAAAATACTCTTAATTAGTTAATAAGGTAATTCCTCATTAACATTATCTGAAAGAGTTACTAATAATGGAGCTTTTTCTTCCTCTAAAGCTTTAACTCTCTTAGTTAGTTCATTCTTTCTTCTTCTGAACTTTTCTTTGCAAAGTCCCTTACACAATACCAATTGTTATCATCGTACAATCCTAAAAGAGAAACTTTCTCCTTTATCATATTTATTATACATCTACCAATACCTTTTATAGCTAGTCTATCACTAGCTTCATATACTGACATTCTATCTTTAAACATTCTAAAAACTGTTTCAAAAAAATTAGCTGGAGAATAAATAACTCCATCTCTCTGCATTCTATCAAGCCAAAATACCATAACTTCTGAAAAATCAAGTTCACCATTTTTATAATTAATCAAAATCAAATCTGTTTCTCCAGAATATTTATACTTAGATTTAGTTTCCAAAACATTGATAAAATCAAATAATAATTTATCACTATATAACCAATCAACATTATTAACTTTACACACTATTTCTTCAGCACCAAAATAACCATTCCAATATGCCCCATAGCCTGGGAAATAAAAATCAATATCAGAATTACTTCTATGATGATACTGATTTATTTTAGATAAAATATACTCTTTCACAAAATTACAATTTGCATTCCCTATTAAAATACCTACTGTTACTATGCTTTCATCACCATGTTTTTCTTTTAAATCTTGCATCATTCCTTCAAACGAAATTGCCTCTATCATACATACCTCCTATTTATTATGCTCCATATTCATAATACCCCAAAACCTTTGATCCCCAAATATACTTTCTTTTTATATTCTTTCAATATACTTCATAAAATTTCTAAGGTTAAGTTCTTAATAATACCTATAGAATAGCTCTTATTTTTATATATTGTAACATATATTACAATAATATGTTAATATTTGGGATTAAAATATATTCTCTAATTTACATTATCAGATATTACAAAATCTTATTTAAAATTAGTTCTTGGCCTTGTTATAATACATATTTTTTTTAAAATACTACATCCCTATCGATTCAAGTCTTTATGAGAAAAGCACATTTACTTATAATACGGTTCATTATTCTTAATTCTAAAAAAATAAATAAACCCACAAAAGCCAAAATTATGATTTTCGTGAGTTCTATGATGGAAGCGAGACTCTAAATCCCCTCAATATATTATCTTATTATGCTTTTTAAAAAATAATATTTAAATTACTTAATATTAAATTCTGATGGGAAAAATGTTTCTACAGGTCTATTATAAACATCATAAACTTCATATAAATTAATAAATTTATCATATACCTTTTCATTTCATTTAATAATAATTTTTCATCAATGTTTATAAGTTTTTTATTTTTCATAATCCATTTTCCATCTATAATTGTGCTTGAAACATTATTTCCAACACAACTTTTTAAGAGTGTTCTAATTGGATCTTGGTATGGTCCAACACTTATATCATCAAGATCTATTATAATAATATCGGCTTTCATATTTTCTTGTAATTTCCCAATATCATCTCTTCTTTGCCAATCTATATCAAATAATTCTTTATCTGGTTTTCTATCTTTCCCACAATTATACTAAAACTTCTTCTTTATTATACTGTCCATCAACCTCTATTACCATAATTCGAAGATCGAAGTAAAATAACTGGATTAATACTTTTGTTGCTAGTATATATATGCTTTCTTGTACATTTAAGAGAAATTTGCTTATTAAAAACTTCGTAAGAAGGAGTATTGGAAAATCAAGTTTTTTGTATAAAAAAAGAGTAAGGTATTTTTAAATACCTTACTCTTTGGTTCACATCAATGTCCTTTTCTTAACTTAATAACATTGCCCTCTTCTAAGTCATTTTTATTTACTTAGGGGATAGCCTCTTTTTTAGTTTATTATAGTAATTACTAGTATTAAATTGTAGTAAATATCTCTTCTTCATTAAGTCTAGACTTTGGTAGTGTAGCATTAAAATCATCTTCAGCTCTGTATCCAATAGGAACTATAGCTATTGGTTTTAAACCTTTTTCACTTAGTCCAAGCTCTTCTTCTAGTATTTTAGAATCAAAGCCTTCCATAGGTACTGAATCAATGCCAAGAGCTGCAACACCTAGTAAAAGGTTACCAAGGTTTAAGTAGACTTGCTTATCTACCCATTGTTGTAAATCATTTATATCATTTTTATGAATGTTAACAAAAGTACTACGAGCACCATGCATCCCATTTTTAAATTCATCATTTGCAAAACGTCCATCTTTATCTTCTTTTTCTAATACATTTTGTAAATAACTTTCATCTATAGAAGTTTTTGAGCAAAGTACAATAACATGAGATGCCTCAAGGACTTTCTCTTTATTAAAAGCATAGAAGTCTTCAGTGCTTTTGCTTATTTTATTTTTTCCTTCTTCTGTAGAAGCAATTACAAAGTGCCACGGTTGTACATTAACACTTGAAGAGCTAAGTCTTAAAAGCTCTTTAATTTGATTTATATCTTCTTCTGAAATTTTCTTATTTGTATCAAATTTCTTTGTTGAGTAACGGTTATTCATTATTTCTATTAAGTTCATGATTTTCTCCTATTTAATTCAATATATTTTCTAGCAGAATATTTTATTAACTCTGCTGCTTTATGATATAATAATATCAGTGTACTATCTATTGAACAAGTATGCACTTTTAAGTAAGTACTATCCAAAAGGATATTAGAAAAGGAAGGTTAATTACATGAAAGATAAAGAAATTTTAGACATAAGTGAATGTAGAATTACATGCCCTATGGAGTTTGCTCTTACACAAATATCTGGTAAGTGGAAAATGGTTATTTTATGGCATATATACAAAAATGAAATTATTAGATATGGCGAATTAAAAAGAAGCTTAAATAAAATTACTGACAAGATGTTAAGCAATCAGCTAAAGGAGCTAGTTAGTGATAAAATAATCTATAAAAAGGTTTATCAAGAGATTCCACCAAAGGTAGAATATACTTTAACTGAGTATGGTAAATCATTAATTCCTATAATGGAAATGCTATTTAAATGGGGCGAAGAATATATTTCTAAAACTTATTATAATAAGGAAACATCTACCAATATCCACTTATAACCAAAAAGTTTTTCTAATATTAGTAGTGATTATTGTAGAAAAAACCTCAAAAAAATAGTAGCCCCCACTGCAATTTGGCGCTACTATTTTTTTACATATTAATAGGTAAGATAATAATAAATTCACTACCTTCTCCAATTTCACTAACTACCATGTTTTTACATTTGATTTAATAATAACTTTTCATCAATGTTTATAAGCTTTTTATTTTTTATAAGCCATTTTCCCTCTATAGTTGTTCTTGAAACATTATTTTCAACATAACTTTTTAAGTTTAATTCAATTAAATAACTATTTATTTAGATTTTAGTTTGTCCTAAATTTTTATGTATTTCTAGAATATAATACTAGGCATTAAAAAAGATAAAATTCAAATACTATAAGTACAAGTAAGATTTATTATTTTAATAAGTTTAACTTGAAAAAGCTTATAGCTTAAAAAATTAAAAATTAATTCTTCTAAAACAATGTTTTTAAGGAGGAAGATACTATGTCTAACAAGAAAAATAGTAAAACAGATGGAGTAATTCCAATGAAAGGCAAAGGTGTTGCAACACCAGTTAATCCTAATAATGTAGGCTCTTCAGCTTATGAATATTCAAGAAAACAAGAAATAGCTAGAACATCAAAATCAAATCAATTATATTAATTATTTTTATGATTTTTATATGGACAACTATCCAATTATTAAATTCTCCCTAAATTTAATAGTTGCCCCTTTAGTATCTTATAAAATAATTTAGAACATAAAAAATAATTTTAAAACTCAAATATAATAAAGGATGCCATTTGGCATCCTTTATTTCAAATTATATTAATTTATTTTTTATCTATAAGTTTTAACAGGATATCTTTGAATTATCTTCTTTAGTTGTATTGTTTCTTTAGTCTTAAAATTTTTTATCTAAATAAATGTTTTAAAGAATATATTAACCCCTCTTTTTCGGTAAATAATGTATAAATATTGTCGTTGCTTGTGTATAATTGAATAAGAAAGTAATTCATGATTTTCTTAAATTATAAATCTTCTATTGCTGAATTTTTATTAGTACTATACTTTATAAATATAGGAATTAAACAGTTTGTAAAGATAAGAAAGTAATAAATAACTTTTCTCCAAATTACTAGACAAATAGTAATAAATATAACAATGATAAAAGTATGGAGGTTCTATATGAGAAATGTAGATATATATGGACTAGTTATGATTACATTATTTACGGGAGGATTTTTCACTTTTTTAGGATGGGTAATTAAAAGCCAAAATGCAGGAGATATGCTAAATGGATTTGATGTAAAAAAATATGATAAAGATAAAGTATCAAAAATAGTAGGCGGAGATATGTTGAACTCTGGTCTATTAATTATTTCCTTAGGGATTATTGGTATTTTTTTGAGTAGTAAATTTTATAATTATATAAGTTTTTCACAAGTTAGTATTTTAGTATTAGGACTTATCAAAAGTATGTATGACATGGATAAGAAATGTAAAATAAGAAAGTAATTCATAATTATATTAGATTATTATGCTATATAATAATTTTATTTAATATATAAAAAGGGGGTAATAAAGTGAAAAAAGCATGGGGAATTATAACATATATTTTATTAATTTCAGTAATTATAGTAACAATTAAAGCAATATTTGTCGGAGACATAAAACTTATAGTTAAAAGTTTAGTATTCATTCCATTTACTACTTCATTGGCTTTACAAAATAGATTGACAAATAAAAATAAAGTAGTAGAAATAACCTTTTGGATATCTAGCGGAATAATTATTTTTTATAATTACTTTTTACAATCATTTTTAGGAATTTAATCTTTATAAGGAACAATCTTTATAAACAACAAACTAAAAGGACCAACACTATATAAGTTGGTCCTTTTAAAATACTATATTTTCAACATTATTCTTTAACATAGCAAAACATTATAATATTTATACTATATAACTTTACTTCAATTATTCTACAGATTTTAATGCATCTATCATATTAATCTTCTTTAGCTTAATATGCATCATTATCATTACTAAAAAGGCAAATAATAGTGTCATTACTCCTGATGCTATATAACTACTCATATAAACATCTGGAATCATCATCATTGTATCTGTTTCTGCAGTATTTAGTATAAAGTTATAAAGAATTTTTCCCATAAATGAACCTGCAAGTATCCCTACTACTGTTAAGATTATATTTTCTCTAAAAATGTACATTGTAACTTCATTATCGTAAAATCCTAGAACTTTTATAGTTGATAGTTCTCTTATACGTTCAGATACATTTATGTTAATTAGGTTATATAACACTACAAATGCTAAGCAACCTGAAGCTATTATTATAACTAACATAACTAATTTTAAACTAGAAACATTACTTGAGCTTTTTATCTTAGACATCATTGTAATGTTCACAACTTTATCGCATTCCATAATAGTAGTTTGTATATCTTCTTCATTTTGATCAGATTTTAAGTTTAAAAGTTGTGCATTGTAAGTTATATCTTTCTTAAATATATCTTTATAATATTCAGGTGACATATATATATAATGTGCAGCGTAATTTTCTGCTATGTTATCAATCTTAACTTCATAAGCATTTTCATCTGAATCTTTTAATGTTACCAAATCACCAATAGATGCTTTTAAAAGTTTTGCTAATTTTTCACTTATAATTACACCATTATTTGATAACTTGTACTCTACTTCAGTTTTTCTATTACTTAATGATACATAATCATTTAATTTATCTATGTCCTTAGGAATATACATCATAGCACTTTGCTTATTCATTTTTTCTTTACTAAATGTTATTGGTTCTTGATGGATATTTAGGCTAGATTCATATTCATCTAATCCAGTTAAAGTCTTATAATAATTTTCATTATCCTCTTCACTTAAATCATCATTAAATATTACCATAGCATCATATTTCATTAATTTGTTAAACTGTTTATCTATCATAACTTCATTAGATTTATTCAAAGCAAAACCTGTTACAAGCATTGCCATACATCCAGCTATACCTAATATAGTCATTATCATACGTTGTTTGTATCTAAAAAGGTTTCTAAATGTTACCTTTTGATTAAAGTTAAATCTTTTCCATAAAGGAGTTATTCTTTCAAGTAATATCTTTTTACCTAACTTTGGAGCTTTCACCCTCATAAGATTTGAAGGGTTATCTTTTAACTCTGATTTTAATACAAATAAAGCTGCTCCCACTGTGCAAAGTATTGATACTACCATTGATTGAACTATATAAGAATTATAATAATATATCTCTAACTTTGGTAAATTAAACATATCACCATAAGCGTTATTAACTATATATGGAATACCAGTACTTCCTACTAATATCCCAATGAAGCTTCCTAATACACTTGCTAATGTAGCATATATAACAAACTTCTTAGAAATCTCTAGATTACTGTATCCTAAAGCTTTTAGTGTACCTATTTCTGTTCTATTTTCTTCAACCATTCTAGTCATAGTTGTTAAGCAAATTAAAACTGCAACTAAGAAGAAAAATACAGGAAATACTGAGGCTATGTTATCTAAGCTTTGTATTGAATCTCCATAGGTTGAATAACCTGGATTATCATCTCTATTAAAGAAATAATACTTGCTATTATCTAAATCATTTAATTTAGCTTCTTGTTTTTCTAGTTCTTTTCTTGCATCTAATAATTTTTCATTGTTTTCTTTGATTTCCTTTTCGCCATCTTTAATGATTTTTTCAGAGTCTTCTAATTGTTTTTCACCTTTATCAAGTTCTTCTTTACCTTGAATCTTTCCAATTTCAAGTTCATTTTTACCTTTTTCTAAATCTACCTTTGCAATATCTAATTGATTTTGAGCTTCCTTAAGCTTTTCTTTTCCTTCATTAAATATCTTTATTTCTTCTTCATACTTAGATAATCCATTTTGATACTGAGTTATTCCTTCAACTAAGGTTTGTAGCTGTATCTTATTTCCACTCGCAGTTTCACTAGCTAAATTTATTGCCCCGGCTATATTAAGTGCTAAATTAGTATTAGAAGGTTCATTTTCTAATTGATTTATTAAATCTTTTACCTCTTCTAATCCTAAGTTAGGGTTTGATATTACAGCTTTCCAGTACTGAATCTTTTCATTTTGTATATTACTACCTTCTTCAATATTATTAACAGTATCAACTATATCTTTTGAAAGGGAGTTATATGTTGTTATTAAATTATTAAGTCCTTCTATTTGATTTTTATATTCACTTGTATCATTATCTGGATTAATTCCTTGATTTAAAAACTGCTCTTTAGCTTTATCAAGATCTTTTTTTGCTTCATTAATTTTATTTTGACCTTCTTCAAACTGCACTTTTTGTTTATCAAGTTCAATTTTGCCTTGGGTAATTTGTTTTTCACCTTCAACAAGTTGTAATTCCCCATCTTTTATTTCTTTTTCATATTCTAGAATTCCTTGCTCATATTGATTTATCCCTTTTTGAAGTTCAACTTTACCATCTTTTATTTCTTGTTCAGCTTTTAATAATTCTTTTTCTCCATCTTCTATTTCTTTATAAGCCTTATTAATTTTATCTTTTGGTTCAAGTTTTACTTCTTCTATTCTTTTTACTTGTCTATTAGAAAATAAGTCTTTAAGACCTTTATTATTTTCTTCCATTTTATCTTTATACTCATCACTATAAGCATCAAGATCTTTTACATTTTCAAATCTTACATAAACTTCAGTATATAGATCCATTGATATATCTGAGCTATTTATTACTGCAAAATAATCAATATTCCCTGTTCCAACAGTTGTATTACCTCTAGATTCTTTATCTATATACATTGGGCTTTTTGCAAAACCAACTATTTTATAAGTCTTTTTATTAAATGATTCCATTGTATCTTTATCAGATTCTATTATGTAATCATCGCCTATATTTAATTTATTATTATCTTTCAGAACCTTTTCATCTATTACTATCTCTCCAGAATCTTTAGGAAGTCTTCCATCTACTATTATCAACTTATTTATATTACTATTGCTTTTAGGATTATACTCCATAAATTTAACTACATTATTTATATTAGTTAAGTTTACATCTAAACTACGGGTTCCATAGTAATCTAAAATATTCTCATCCTTCTTTAATAACTCTAAATCATTATCATTAAGACCTAGCTCAGATACGATTTTACTATCCATAAGATTATAATTACTATAAAAGTTATTTATAGTAGCTTCCATGTCTGGCCCACTTGATTTAATACCAGTGTAAAATGATACACCTAAAAAAATTATTGCTAGGATTGAAATAAATCTTGCTTTTGATGATAAAATTTCTCTTCCTATAGATTTATTATGTGCTTTATTACGCATTTTCTGTCACTCCTACCATTCTATATCCTCAACTGGTACTGGATTTTTATTTACTTCAATATTTCTAACCTTTGCATCATTAATTTTAATTACTCTATTTGCAATTGGGGCAAGAGCTGAATTATGGGTTATTATTATAACTGTTGTTCCTGTATTTTTACATGTATCTTGAAGAGTTTTTAAAATTTGTTTTCCTGTTTGATAATCAAGGGCTCCTGTTGGCTCATCACAAAGTAAAAGCTTTGGATTTTTAGCTATGGCTCTTGCAATAGCTACCCTTTGTTGCTCTCCTCCTGATAGCTGAGATGGAAAATTATCTTTTCTGTGCTGAAGACCTACAGCCTCAAGGGTCTTGTCTACATCTAAAGCATTTTTTGAAATTTGAGTAGCAAGTTCTACATTTTCTCTTGCAGTTAAGTTTTGTACTAAATTATAAAATTGAAATACAAACCCAACATCATGTCTTCTATAATTTATTAGCTCTTTATTATTGAATTTAGCTATATCTACTTTATCAATTATTATCTTTCCTTCATCACAAGTGTCCATTCCTCCAAGTATATTAAGTACTGTTGATTTACCAGCACCACTTGGACCTAATATTATAACTAATTCTCCCTTTTCTACTGAAAAATTAATTCCATCATTAGCAACAACAACATTTTCCCCAATTTTATATCTTTTATGTTCATCTATAATTTCTATATAGGACATAGTCTACCTCCATTTAACTTATTACAATAGATATCTACACTAAATGTTATAAAGTAGACATCTTGTATATTTAATATTACAATACTTAGTATAAATAATAATTGTGTTAGTAACAATAGCCACATATTTTCAGTTTGGTATTAAATGAACACTTAATAAAAGTCTGTCTACTTAATATCAAATAATATAAAATTGTTAAAATGTTAACTTATAATTTAAGGAATTAAACTATATTTAAGAAGGTGAGTAAAATGGCAGGAACTAAAGGAAATCGTAGAGTTGTATATACAAAAAAAATAATTATTGAAAGTTTAATAGAGTTACTTCAAGATAATGAAATACATGAAATTACAGTTACGGATATTTGTAAAAAGGCTGATATAAATAGAGGAACATTTTATACTCATTACAAAGATGCCTATGACCTACTGCAATCTATAGAAGATGAATTGTTTGATCAAATATTAAAATATGTTATGGAAACTCCAATTGAAAATCATCTAGATACTTTATTAATTAATGTATTTGAGTTAATATTTCAAAATAGATCTTTATGTAAAATATTACTTTGTAAGCAAGGAGGAAGTAAAATTCTAGATCGTATCCTTTATATAGCTCATAAAGTAGATATTGATAAACTTATAGGAAACCCAGATATTGACGAGGTTTATTTAGATTACTTAATAAAATATTCTATAGGCGGGATTTTATCAATTATTCAAACCTGGCTTGAAAATGACTTAAAAGAATCTCCTGCTGATCTTGTTAAATTTTTAAATGAAGTAGTTAATTATAAACAGCAATTAAAAGTTTAATATAAAACAGTAAAACCGTACAAAAAAATCTGTACGGTTTTTATATATTTAATATTAGATATTAGTATCTTTCTACACTGTCAATACTAACCTTTGCAAATATTAGTGGCTCTTCTTTTATTTTTTCTTTTGATAGCGTGTAAACACCCTTTAATATTGACTCTGCTTTTGAAAATAGATCTTTTGAAGATGCATATAAAATTGCAAGGGTATCTCCTTCATTTACATAGTCACCTGTTTTCTTGTTTAAAACAATACCAGCTGAGTAATCTATTTCACTATCTTTTGTTTCTCTTCCTGCACCTAGAACTACAGATGCAATTCCACACCCTTCAGTGTCCATATGAGTAATATAACCAGCTTCACTAGATTTTAACTCATAACTATAAGATGCCTTAGTAAACTTCTCAGTATCTAATATAACAGAAGAATCTCCCTCTTGAGCGTCAACCATTTCAACAAGCTTTTGTAATGCAGCTCCACTTGATATGGCTTCCTTTGCAAGATTTCTACATTCTTCTATTTCACCTTTTCCAGCTAAATATAGCATATTAGAAGCAAGACTTAAGCATACTTCTGTTAGATCTTCTGGTCCTTTTCCCTTTAAAGTTTCAATTGCTTCTATAACCTCTAAAGAATTACCAATTGCTTTTCCTAATGGAATATCCATATCAGTAATTACTGCCATTGTTTTTCTTCCTGCATGTTCTCCAATAGATACCATACATTTTGCGAGTTCAATTGATCCATCAATAGTTTTCATAAATGCACCACTTCCAGTCTTTACATCTAAAAGGATACAGTTACTACCTGAAGCTAATTTTTTACTCATAATAGAAGCCGCAATTAAAGGAATACTATCTACAGTTCCTGTAACATCACGTAATGCATATAACTTTTTATCAGCTGGTGCTAAGTTACCAGATTGTCCTACAACACTTACGCCAACTTCATTAACTACAGAGAAAAACTTTTCTTGATTTAAATCAACCTTCATACCTGGAATTGCTTCAAGTTTATCAATAGTTCCTCCAGTATGTCCAAGACCACGTCCAGACATTTTAGCTACTTTTACTCCACAAGCTGCAACAATAGGTCCAATTACTAATGTTGTCTTGTCACCAACACCGCCTGTACTATGTTTATCAACTTTAATTCCTTCAATTTCAGAAAGATCCACCATATCTCCAGAACTTGCAATCTCCATAGTAAATTCAGTTATCTCTTTTTCATTCATTCCTTGAAAACAGATTGCCATTAACATTGCAGACATCTGATAATCTGGAATTTCTCCTAATACATAATCCTTAACCATATATGAAATTTCTTCTTTTGTTAATATTTGTCCACTTTTCTTTTTCATAATTAAGTCATACATTCTCATATCTAGTATCTCCTTTATATTAATTTTATTATTATTATCTATCTTTGTCCTTTTTCATATGGAACACCACTTGCTTTTGGACCAACAGTTTTTCCTACAAATAATATTAATACTATGATAGTAAGAATATATGGTAGCATTGCTAAAAGCTGAGTTGGTACAATTGATTTTCCACCGCCTAAAACTATTGTTAATGCTTGTGCAAATCCAAATACTAAACCTGCTTTATATACACCAAAAGGCTTCCACTTTCCAAATATTACAGCTGCTAATGCTATAAATCCCTGACCACTTATTGCAGTAGGAGTAAAGTTTGATATAATAGCTAGAGTCACTGAAGCTCCTCCAAAACCGGCTAAAACACCAGAAGCAATAACACAGATATATCTAATCTTATATACATTAATACCTAGTGTATCTGCTACTTGTGGGTGTTCACCAACAGAAAGTATACGTAGTCCCCATTTTGTTTTATATAATATAAACCATAAAATCACTGTAAATGCTAATGCAATAATAACTGTAACATCAAAATTAAAGTTTTTTAGAATTCCTAAATTAGAACTATCTCCAAATATCTTTGGTAACTTATTAGGAACAGCTGGTGTATTAGTTCCACCAAATAGTAAACGTGTAATAAATAAAGCTATTCCTGAACCTAGTAGGTTAATCGCAATACCAGAAACAGTCTGATCAGCTTTGTATCTAATTGCTGCTATACTATGAAGAAGAGCTAATAACCCACTCATAATACCTGCTGATATAAATCCTATCCATGGGTTTCCAGTAGTATATGCTACACATACAGCAGTTGCAGCTCCCATTGTCATCATACCTTCAATTCCAATATTAGTTACACCACTTTTTTCACTAATCAATCCACCTAAAGCTCCAAATATTAAAGGAGTTGAGTACATCATTGTTATACTAATTAATAATAAGATACTATTTAACATTTTTCGCACCTCTCTTTTTAGATAATTTATTTAATAATATTGGAACTATATTAGCTATTGCTACAAAGAATAAAATTGTTCCAACCATAATATTAATAATCTCAGATGGGGCACCAATTTGTGACTGAATTGAACCACCACCATAGAAAAGTCCTGCAAATAATAATCCTGCAAATATTGTACCAATTGGTGAATTACCAGCTATCATTGCCACCGATAATCCATTAAATCCATAATTTTCAGATACCCCAAGGGTAAGTAACTTATGAGATACCCCAGTAATTGATAAAGCTCCTGCTAATCCAGCAATTGCTCCAGCACCAAGTAGTGCATATACAATATTACGCTTTACATTAATCCCAGCAAATTCTGCTGCATCTTTATTAAATCCAACTGCTCTAAGCTCAAATCCCTTTGTTGTTTTGTTTAAAACAACTTTCACTAATATTGCCACGATAACTGCAAATAGTATTCCCATATTAATATCTGTTTTACCTATTATCTCTAATAATATTGGATTACTTTTTAATGTAGCAATACCTGCTTCTGAAACTTTCCAATTATAAATAAAATCAATTCCAGATTGGTTAATTGAATATGTATTTGTTGAATTAGCTTGGTGAAATTTATTAAGAGTAACAACATAATTACCTGCATAAAATGCAATCCAGTTACATAATTCCTGTGATTACTTCATGAATACCATATTTAGCTTTTAAAAATCCAATTATGGCACCATATAATCCTCCTGCTATAATACCTGATATAATTACTAATGGATATTGTATCCAAGCTGGGAAATCAAAAAGAATTCCTGTTACTGTTGCAGCAATTGTACCTACAATATATTGACCTTCTGCACCAATATTAAATAACCCTACTTTAAAAGCAAATACCACACTAAGACCAGTTAAAATAATAGGTGTAGCTTTTGTTATTACATTTACAATATATTTGGGTTTAGAAACCATACCTTTAAAAAGTATAGAAAATGCCTCGAAAGGATTATACCCTGCTATTGCCAAAATAAATCCTGATACAATAAAACCAAAGATAATGGCCAATAATGTAATGGTAATTTGTTTCTTTAATATATTAGTTATCTTTCCCATCTTCAGATCCTCCTGCCATATATAAACCTATTGTATTTTCATCTACTGTTCCTTGTTTAAATGATCCAACTATTGTTCCATCGTAGATTACTGCTATTGTATCAGCTACATTCATTACTTCATCTAATTCTAATGAAACTAATAAAATTGCTTTCCCTTTATCTCTCTCTTTAATTAATGCGTTATGTACATATTCTATTGCCCCAACATCTAATCCTCTTGTTGGCTGTACAGCTATTAAAAGATCTGGATTATTTGCTACTTCCCTAGCTATAATGATTTTCTGTTGATTACCACCAGATAAGCATCTAACTAATTGTGATTCACATGTGGATGGTCTTACATCGTAATCACAAATCATCTTTTTTGCATATTCTAATATTTTATTTTTATTTAGGAATCCATTTTTTGAAAATGGTAATTTTCTATAAGTTTCAAGTACTGTATTTTCTGCTACTGTAAAATTTAAAACAAGTCCTCTTTTTTGTCTATCTTCATGTATTGTTGATACCTTATTGTTTATTACATTTAAAGGTGTTGTATTTTGTATCTCTTTTCCGTTAATTTTTATTGTTCCTTTTTCTGTTGGAACAAGGCAAGTTATAGCTTCAATTAATTCCTTTTGTCCATTTCCATCTATACCAGCAATTCCAAGAATTTCTCCTTTACGAACTTTAAGGGATAGATTTTTTAAAGCATCAAGACCTTTTTCATTTTTAACATTTATATTATCAATTTCAAATATAACATCGCCAGGATCAGAATCTTTTTTATCAACTACAAGTTTTATTTCATGACCTACCATATTTGTAGCTAGATCCCCTTCTGTAATTTTGTCAACTTCTACTGTATCAATATAATGACCTCTTCGAATAATAGTACATAATTCTGCTGATTGTTTAATTTCTTTTAATTTATGTGTAATTATTATAATTGTTTTACCGTCTTCAATTAGAGTATGCATAATTCTAATTAATTCAGTAATTTCTTGTGGAGTTAATACTGCTGTCGGTTCATCTAAAATAAGAATTTCTGCTCCTCGATAAAGTGCTTTTAATATCTCCACTCTTTGTTGCATTCCTAAAGATATGTTTTCTATTAAAGCATCAGGATCTACTTCTAAACCATATTTAGCTACAATTTCTTTAACTTTTTCTTTTGCTTTATTCATATCAAGAACTCCAAATTTATTTGTTACTTCTGTTCCTAATATGATATTTTTAGTTACTGTAAAATTATCTACTAACATGAAATGTTGATGAACCATTCCAATACCATGATCAATAGCAATATTTGGATTACTTACATTTACTTTTTCTCCATTTATGTATATCTCGCCTTCTTCTGCTTGATATAACCCATATAAGACATTCATTAATGTACTTTTTCCAGCACCATTTTCACCAAGTATTGAATGTATAGTACCTTTTTTAATATTTATATCTACATTATCTAATGCAGTAAATGTACCAAATCTTTTTGTAATTCCACGCATTTGGACAGCATAATCTTTTCTGATTTCCATAAATATGTTCCCCCCACTTATTTACTACAATGTTCCATACAAACCATGATAACTACACTTTATAAAATCATTTAATCTATGTGCAGTTGTCTATTATAAACAAATCCTATTATTGATTTTTTACCTTTGTTCAAATTAAAAAAGGGACATGTTTTTATTTCACAATCCCTTTTTTATATTAATTTCAAAAAACAAATTACATACTATAAACTATAACTTCTAATAATAGAAATTACTTTTTATTGTCAAAGTTATTATTTGCTAAATTCAGCGTAACTTTCTTCGCTATAAGGAGCAACTACTTTTCCATCTTTAATTAATTGTTGAATTTCCATTGCCTTTTTATATACTTTTGAATCCATATTTGGATTATTTTCTGGGATACCTACTGCTCCTTCTTTTAATCCATAAGTAAATGTTTTTCCTCCAATTTCATTACCATCCATAACCTCTTTAGTAAGTTCTTTTGTTGCAACACCTACTATCTTAAGAGCTGAAGTTAAAATATTCTTAGGAGCTAAATAAGTTTGATCACGGTCTACACCAATTATAAGCTTATTTTCTTCTACCGCTTGTTCAATTGCACCAACACCTACACCACCAGCAGCATGGAATAAAATATCTGCTCCTGAATTATACATAGAAGCTGCCATTGCTTTACCTTTTGCTGCATCTGTAAAGCTTTCTGCAAATTGAATATCAACTGCTATCTCTTTTCCTAATTCTTTAGCTGCATAATCTACGCCTGCTCTATATCCATATTCGAATAAATCCATAGTAGGACTCTTCATTCCACCAATATATCCTACTCTGTTTGTCTTTGTTGTTAAACCAGCTATGTACCCTACTAAGAAAGATGAGTCTTGAACATTAAATACAGCACATGCTAAATTTTCAGGTGTGTTTGCACCATATTCATTATCAATAATTGCATATGTTTTATCAGGGTTCATCTTTGCAGCCTCTAAAAGTGAATCTGCCATAATGAATCCGATTCCCCATATTAAATTTAAGTCTTGATCAGATAACTTATCAAAGTTAGATGAAAAATCAGATGCTTGAGTAGATTCTAAATAACTTACATTGGCTCCTGTTTCTTTACCAAACTCTTGTAATCCCTCCCATGCAGATTGATTATAACTTTGATCATTTACACCACCGGTGTCCGCTACCATTGCAACAGAGAATTCTGACTTGGCTTTATCCCCTTTTTTTCCACCAACTTCAGAACCTTTTGTTCCACAACTTGCCAAGGAAACTACCATACTTACCGTTAACATTAATCCTAAAATTCTTTTTTTCATAATAAAAAATTCCCCCCGTTATTTGATATATTATTTTAAAATAATTTTTATGATTTCTATTAAAATTAAATAATAAAATACTAATAGATTTTATTATTATGTTAAAATAATCTTCTTAAATCCTGCTTTAATTGCCTTCTGATGTAAATTATCCATATATTCATCATCTGGACTTTTTATATTTTCTAATTTTCCTTTTACGCCATAATGTCTAAATTTTATCAATTTTAATTTTGTATCTGCAACCTTTTCTCCAATAATCTGGGTAATTCCTTGAATTACATCTTCTGCATCAACTTCATTTGGCATACATACAATTCTTAATTCTTCAATTTTGTTCTTATCTGACAAAAGTTTCAGGTTCTTCTTTACAATATCGTTACCAAACCCTGTAAGTTTCTTATAAATGCTAAGATTCCATGCTTTAACATCAAGCATTACCCCGTCACACTTTTTTAATAACTCAGGATATAAAGTGAAATCTACCATACCATTACTATCTATTAGGCATGTTAATTTTTCTGCCTTAGCTAATGTGAAAAGTTCTAGTAAAAATTCTGGATGTAAAGTACACTCTCCCCCAGAGACTGTAATTCCACGGATAAATGGAATATTCTTTTTTACTTCCATGAATAATTCTTCTGAAGTCATCATTTTTATCTTAGGTGATGCATTATGAGGACATATATTTATGCAGCTATCACACATAGTACATTTTTCTTCATCCCATATAACCTTACCATCTACAAGAGATAAGGCTGATGATTTGCATACATCTATACATATTCCACAATTACAACAAGTATTTTGAGTTTCTGGATTATGGCAGTATGCACATCTAATATTACATCCTTGTAAAAAGATTGAAGTACGATTACCTGGTCCATCAACAACACTGTAAGGAATAATCCTATTTATTGGTGCTGTTATCATACTCCCCTAACCTTTCTATCTGCCAATCTATTATTATCATAGTTTGGTCCACCTAGCTGAGTAGTATTTTGTAATACAGTTTCATTATTTCTAAATTTCTCCATCTCACTTCTTTTAACTAGGTATCCTGTAATTCTTACTAAATCACTATTTTTCTCATAAAAACTTATATATTTTACACCAATTAAAAATGCACCTTTTACAATATCTAAAATAGCAGAAGGATTATTTCTCGTAGTAGTTTCCATTGAGAATATATCTCCACATCCTGTAGTAATTAACTTATGGAAGCGAGAGCTATGACGAAGATGCTTTCCTAAATCTTCTGGTTCATCACCAACTGGAATTCTAACTCCTGAAGTAATTCCAAAATCACTATCAAGGCCAACTTGAGCATGAAGCATAAAGTGTCCTCCTGAAATTTTTGAATATTTTGCTTGGAAGTTTGCTGCAAATTCAGATATGATATTCATAATTTCATCTGCTAAATTATCTACGTCTTCATCATGTCCATATTTCTTACCTGATCCCTCTAATAAAATATTTGCACATTCAGCTAAACCTGTAAGTCCAAACATTCCAATAAATTTATCTGGGTCAATCAATCCTTCTTTTACTAAAAATGAACTTTCAAAGAATCCTGATTCTTCTACTAAAAAGCTTACTCTTTTATTCATATAATCACCCATTGAATTAAGGCAATCTGGAAGAAGTTCATTTAAAAATTGTTCTTTAGTTTCTGCTAACTTTGCTAATCCTGGAAGAGTTATTCTAGAAAGAGTATAAGCTCCACCACCTATTGGTAGTATATTATAGCAACTAGAAATACCGTAATCGCAAGGATATGTATCCTTATGGATTTTATGATTACACATTGCAGGGTTTGCACAGAATAAACTAGTGTAAAGACTTAATTCTGCTATATCATCTGGAGTTATATCTGGATCATATTTGAAAGTGAAATTTGGAACTGCATTTTGTAATTCCCTCTCTACTTCTAATATTAACTTACAAGCTCTTGTGTATTCTGGTCCAAGATTTGCATGACAAAAACTATCAGTAATTGTTCTATCTAAATAATTTAAAAACAGTTTAAGCTTTTTCTTAATTTCTTCATCACTATGTCCTTCTAAGAAAGGATCAATCATCTTATCTAAGTTACCTAAGTAAACAGGAAAACTTGTAATAGACGGAACATGACGATAAAGAACCATTAATGAATTTAATAGCTCGTCCAAATCTTCTGGAGGGTTCAATTCTAAAAAAGCACTACCATTTTTAATAAACTTATCATAATCTGGCATTATATATCTAGGTCTATAAGGTGCATTACCTTCAAAAAGATTACATATTGCTTCTTTTTCAAAGTAATATTTTGCCTTCTCAGATATTTCAAATACCTCTAAACTATCTTCAGCTGCATGTGCTAAGGAAAATACCTTTTGTTCATATGTTAGTTTTTTTGATGTAACTATCTCTAATACATTAGTCATTTACCATAACTCCCTTTTTATATTATTAATTATTAACACTTTTTTATTTCTTCTATACTTTCTATCATCTTTATGTATTGATTTTCCGTAATTAATATCTTTTGACCTACAGTATCTAAAAACTTTTGTTCCTTTAGACTTTTCAAAACTCGATTTATTGTTTTAAGAGAATATCCAGTTTCATCAGCTATATGTTGCCTTGTAATTCTCAAGATACAAATTCCTTCTACTTCACTTATTTCATAATGTTGAATAAAATACATTTTTACTCTATCAATTCCCTTTAGCATAAGGTATATTCTATTATCTCGTTCTTCATCTAAAACCCGCTTTAACGTAGATTGAGTTCTTTTATATAGGAATTCTGAATTATCTTTCAAAAAATTCAAATATAGAATAACTGGAAGAGTAATAAATACACATTTTGTTTCTGCTATTAATGAAGCTCTAAAGTGTGGTATTTCAGCTAATGCTTCCATTTCCCCAAACACTTCCGGGGCAACAAACCTCTGGAATATATAAATATCTCCGCTAGTATACTCTTCTAAGGCTCTAACTTTACCTAATAAAAGTATCCAGATCTTATTTACATCTTCCTTTGAAGTTACAAATCTTGTTCCAACTTCTATTGTTATAACCTTACAATAGTTTAATGTGTCATTTTGAAGTAACTGTTTAAAATATTCACTATTAGAATTTGGAATCTTTTCTATTTCTTTTAATATCTTACGTCTCAAATCATTTACCTCGCTTTTATAATATCATGTCCTCGTTTACATTAAAAAGGACATATGTCCTCTTTGTATTATTTATTCAATATTAAGTTTTTTTATTATATTTGTCAATTTTTATTAAATTAAATATATTTAATTCTTTATATTTCTATTAATGATCAAGAGGTAAGATTTATGTAAATTGAAAGTACCCCATCCTTTAGATAAAACTTTAAGGATAGGGTACTTATATAATTACTTTATTTTAACTTTTCTTTAACAATACATATCCTTTGAGTCATTGTACCCATAGGGCAATATACACACCATGATTTAGGTTTATATAGAAGCATTGTAATAATTCCAAGTATTGTAGATGTAAGCATCATACTGTAAAAACCAAAGGAAAATTGTGCAACCCAAGGAGTTATATTTGATAACTCATTAAACTTCCAAGTAACTTTAAATGTCCAAATAAGAGTAATTACTTCTTTTAAGCTATTAGTTCCTTCAAAGACTAAATAGGTACTAAATATCATATTAACAAACATAGACATAAAGAATATTAAAAATCCATATCTAAACCATGATGTTTTTAAAAACTTTGGCATTGGTTTATTCCTTGAAAACTTTGAACCCATTAATTCTAATAGTTGTCCTCTTCCGCAATACTTATTGCAATAAGCTTTATCTTTTTTAGTAAAGCTTATTATTAAAGGAACTATAAAACATATTAATCCAAGCCAAGCAAATAAAATATTAAATAACCCAAGAGTTAAATATAATATAGTAGCAATCCAAAGGTAATCATACCAATTCCTTTTCTTCTTCTTTTTCATATTTAATTTCCCTCCGTTTTTATTTCAATAGTAGATGCTGGGCAAGCCTTAGCACATTTAGAACATCCAACACATTTATCTAAATCTACCTTTGCAAACATTCCTTTATATATAGAAATAGCTTCAAATGGACAGTTCTTTTGGCATGCACCGCATGCAACACAATATTTAGTATCAACATAAGCCTTTTTTCTAATTACCTTTTTGTTTACAGTATTCACAGTATTCCTCCTAAATAGATAAGTCTATTTTATATCATATATATAGATATCAATTTGGACTGTAACAAAATTACAGAACCTTTGTGATTTTGTTACAATATGTATTCCAATATTATAAACCTTTATTTAGTAACACTTTTAGTACCATTTATCTATTATAGTAATTGAGTACTATGATGAAAGAGGGAATATTTTGTTATCAAAAAATGATTTTATTAAATTTTCTATTGAAATAAATCTTTTTTTTCAAAGAATTATAAAAGAACATTTATTTCTAATAGAAACAAATTTGCAACCAGTGGAAAGTAACTATATTTTACAATCTAAAATGTTAAAGGATGGCTTTGAAAAACTTTTAGCTGAAACTATATCTTATGCTAATGGCTCTTTATCTAAATGCACTATTGAATCAAATGAATTCGTTACTCCTTATACCTTAAAAGCTGAGGAAGTTACTTCGAAATTAACTGGAGCTAGTATTAATACAGACTTAACTAAATCTGAACTTAAATTATCTAGTTCTTTAGATCTTTATTCTTGTAATGATTTAGAAGATATAATATATAATTTAAATTGTAAGTCTTATACTTTACTTAAAGAAGTAATTGCTTTTAAAAAGAAGTTATTAAGTCTTTCTTTAAATTGTAAAATATTTATTACTTTGTATCCCCATCTTTTAGAGCATACTATTAATGAAGCAGAATATTATCTTGAGATATTAGAGGCTCTTAAAAATAAAAATCTTCCAGAGAAATCTTTATGTGAAGACATTAATTTCTGGAATCATACAATGGAAGACCATGGAGAATTTATTAATGGAATGCTAGACCCAACTGAAAAGGATCTTAAGAAAACTGCAGAAAACTTTATAGAAGAATTTGAAGATTTAGTAAAAGAATGTATCGAAGTTGCTAATAGAAAGATTATTAAAGATAGCTTAGAATACACAGAAGAATTTAAAAATTATAAAATGGCAGCTATACAAGGATTATTGCAGTGTAAGATTAAATCTATTATACCTCCACTACTAGCAGATCATGTTTTGCGTGAAGCTAACCATTATTTAAGATTATTAAAAATGTTAAATAAATAAAAAGGTTTTTAGAAAAACAGCTAATATATTAAACCTAGCATTACTCACATTAAACTGACTCCTATCTACTTGACAGAGGCATTTAATATTGCTTTTTGCTAGGTTTAATATAGTTTTTTTAATATTATACTAACTTTTATATTTAAATTAGGTAAACTATATATAATTAGTTTTTAAAATCATAAGGTTAACTACATACTTATTAAAATCTTATTAACCCTTTTAATACACTAAAGACTCCAAATAAAACAATAATAGTTCCAATTATTTTATCCATAAATATAAAGCTTTCAAATTTAAGTCTTTTTTTTGTTCTTTCAATTATGTTAGTTGTTATCAACCAGATAAGACAAGAGCCTATAAGGATTGATATAACAAACATTATATTTTGTATCATGCCACCATTATCAACACTTATACCTGTTCTTGTGAATATTGTAAAAAATATAATAAATGTCATTGGATTTGATAATCCCAATAAGAAATGAATGAAAAATGGATGCATTGATTCTTCTTTATTAACGTCCTTAACTTTACCTTTTTCTATTCCGCTCATAATTATGTTAATTCCAACAATTAAAAATAATATTCCAGTTATCTCGTTAATTAGGTATCTATTTTTATTTAGAAACCCCTCAATAAAGCTTATCCCTAATACAGCAATAGAAGAGTATATTAAGTCTGATACAGCTGCACCAACTCCAGATAAAAAGCCAAGCTTCCACCCTTTACTTATAGTTCTTTGTATCCCTAATAATCCTAATGGACCAACTGGAAAACTAACGAACATACCAATAATAATTCCTTTTAAAAATATCATTTTTAGATATTACCCCTCTTCCTCACCATACTAAGTAATTTATAACTTATTCCATTATACATCCACTATCTAAAAAAATATAGAAGGATTAGAACTATGTTTATATTAAATATCTATACAAATAAAAATAAAGGGTGAATTATACTAATTCACCCTTTATAACTTATTTTAACTACTTAAGTGCTGCCTTACATTTTGCAAATGTTTCATTTAATTGAGCTTTCCACCCATCAGCAGTCATTGATCTATCAACTAATGAATCCATTGCTCCATATACATCTTTCTTAAAGTCTAATCCTTCAATTGTATCTGTTGTAGCCCAGTTTCCTAATGCTGGTAATACTCCTTCTGTTTCATAAATACTATAGAACAGCTTCATATCTCCATCAAGTTTTTCAACGATTCCTTTAACCGGTTGAACAACTGGTGATGGAACTACTTTTCCTTCTTTATTTGTCACTTCATTTTTTAACATAATATCAATTGCTGTATCTGAATATAAAAATTTGATAAATTCTTTAGCATCCTCTGGATTTTTAGCTTCTTTTGGTGCCCAAACTTGTTCAAAGAATGTATAAGCATAACGGTCTCCACCTTTTTCATATGCTGGTAAAGGCATAAATCCCCATTTAAAGTTTTCTGGAGTTGACTCAGCCATTTCTCCAACTACCCAGTTTCCATTAGGCATAAATGCTGCATCACCATCTATTACAGATTGTTGATTTTTCTTAAATCCACCATCACTATTTGCATTTGCTACAGTTGCATCCCAAGTATATCCAGCCAATTTAGAAACTGTATCTATTACTAGTTGTCCCTCTTTTGAGTTCCAAGTATTAGCATCATATTCTAATGCTTTTTTGTAGTAATCTGCATTACCAGCTTGATATAACATTGCAAATAATGTTCCATCTAAGTATCCTGATTGAGGATAAGTAAATAACGCTTTACCTTCTCCTTTTAATTTATCACCATATGCCCACATTTCATCCCATGTAGCTGGTGCTTTTCCTTCTTCAAATTTAGATCCGTCATACCATAATCCTGTTGGTGAATAGAATACTGGAGCTAAATAAGTTTTTCCATCTCCATATGGTTGAGTAATTGCGTTCTCAGCAAATCCATCAGCTAACTTTTCTTTTAATTCACCTGTAAATACATCTGAAATATCTAATAAAGCTTCTTCTTTAATCATTGTTTCAGTGAACCCACTCTTTTGTCCCATATTATAGTAAACTACATCTGGGTATTCTCCATTTTGCATTTGAGGACGTAATTCCTCATCTAATTTTGATGAAAGTTGTAATTGAACATCTATGTCTTTATTTGCAGCTTCAAAATCCTTTTCAAGGTTTTCCCATATTGCTCTTCCGTTTCCACCTTCGAAGGCAGCAACCTTTAAAACTCTTTTATTACCTTCAGTAGCATTTGGTTTTTCTGTTTTAGATCCACATCCAACAAGTGTAGTTGTAGCCATAAGAGCTACTAATGACATACATAATAATTTTTTCATAATTCTCTTTTCCCCCTTTAAATATTTTATATTTTCTTATATTTGTTTGTATTATATTTATTTTCATTTGTAGTATAACCTACTGTAAACGTTATTCACATAATGATATTGTGTTATTTTATATATATATTGTTATTCTTAAATTAATAATGTAATTCTTATGAATAAATAGTGATATACTTAAAAAAATTACATCTATAAGTTACTTTTTAAACTTCAATGAATATATATCTAATTAATAAAAACGATGAAGTTATAGAAAAGTTAAGCAAAGCTTATTATGGTTGTAATATAAAGCTAAAGGAACATCTACCTTATAAATTCGGTAGATTGCCTTTCACACTAAGTTCACTTTACGCTACGCTTGAGTTCACTAAGTGTTCGTATAAGGAACATCTACCTCATATATTCGGTAGATGGGCTTTCACACTAAGTTCACTCTACGCTACACTTGAGTTCACTAAGTGTTCAATGCCAAGAAAGGGGATTATGATGAAACAACCAAATATTATACTATTAATGTGCGACCAATTTCGTGGTGATGCTTTATCTTTTAAAGGTCATCCAGATGTAAAGACTCCTTACTTAGATACACTTGCCACCAAAGGTGTCTCTTTTGATAGAACATACTCAGCCTGTCCTAGTTGTATTCCTGCTAGAGCTGCTTTATTTACTGGAAAAAGTCAAATAAATCATGGACGTGTTGGTTATGAAGATGGAATTCCATGGAACTATAAACATATGCTTGCCCAGAAACTATCTGATAGCGGTTACCAAACACAATGTATTGGTAAAATGCATGTACATCCTCCTCGTCTTTCCTGTGGATTTAATAACTTAAAGCTACATGATGGATATTTAGGACATTATAGAAATAGTGTTATACCTCATTATCAACATCAAGAAGTAACAGATGATTACTTATACTATTTAAAAGGTAAAGAAGGGCAACATGCCGACTTTAATGCAACAGGTCCTGAATGTAATTCTTGGGTTACTCATCCTTGGATTTATGAAGAAAAACTTCATCCTACAAATTGGGTAGTAGATGAAAGTATCCGTTTTCTAAAAACAAGAGATCGTACAAAACCATTTTTTTTAATGAGTTCCTTTGTTCGTCCTCATCAACCTTTTGATGCACCACAAACTTACTTTGATTTATATAAAAATAAATCTTTAAGGGAACCAGCAAAGGGAGATTGGGTGGATCCTAGCCTTACTGAAAAATATGGAAGCATAAAAGATTCAATTTATGGATGCAAAGATGAAGAACTTCGCCATGATGCTATGTGTGGATATTATGCTTGCATTACCCATGTTGATCATCAAATAGGTAGACTTCTTACTTCTTTAATGGAAGATGGAACCTACGATAATTCAATTATTTTGTTTTTATCAGACCACGGTGAGCTTTTATTTGATAACAACTTATATCGTAAGGCATTTCCATATGAAGGAAGCACTCATATTCCATTAATTATTCATGTTGGTGATAATATAAAACATATGTCACCATTTAGAAGTGATACACTTGCAGAACTTAGAGATATTCTCCCTACTATTTTAGATTTTGCTGGAATAGAAGTTCCCGAAGGTGTTGATGGATTCTCACTTGCTCCAGAAATTCGTGGAGATGAAATAAATAATCGTGAATATATCCATGGAGAGCATAGTTTTCACTCTAATTTATCTAATCAGTATATTGTTACAAAATCAGATAAATTTATATGGTATAGTGAAAAAAATGAAGAACAGTACTTTAATCTTAAAGAAGATCCTAGAGAAGAGCATAATTTAATTAATGATCCTTCTCATAAAGACCGTATTACTTATTTAAGAAATTGTTTAATTAAAGAATTGAAGGATAGAGAAGAAGGTTATAGTGATGGAGTTAATCTTAAAGATGGTTGTAAACCATTAAATAACTTATCTAATATATTATAAAAAAGGTGAACATATAATAGTTTGCTTATTCAGTCGCTACGCTCCAAGTCATCTCAAACCATTATATGTTCACTATAAGTAATGGATCATCTACCTCTCTTCTTTTGGTAGATGAGCTGTGGCACTAAATAATTAGTGCCACAGCCCCCATTAATTTTGATGAATGAATAAGCTCTAAGCAAACCACATTGTAGGTAAAAGAAATAAATATGGTGCAGTAAAGATTGCTAGAGATAGTGCAAGTTTTTTCTTTGTCTTTTCTTCCATATCCAACTTTTTAAAACTTATTTTATAATTAAATAAGTAAATAAAAAATGAAGTTATAATCATTGCCATTAAAATCCAAGCAACTGCATAACCACTTTTAAATGGATTATATGAAACAGCTGATGTTAGGTTTTTATACCACCATTCTCTATAGGCAACAGGAGCCTTACTCTCTATAAGTTCAGGCATAAGCATTATTGCTGTTCCTATAAAATCAGATAGAAAACCAAATAACCAAACTTTAATAATAGTTTTCTTGTATACGTTTTTAATATTACTAATATTTAATAACTTTAATGTTATTAAAACAACCAAAGAATCTATTATAAAATTTCCTGGTAAAACAACTATCCAAGTTAAAGGAAAAAGCCAAAGCAGCCAAATAGGAAAAACCACATTATAAATTTTTATACTTTTTTTAGTATTCACCACAAATCCCCCTTAAATTTCTGTAAAAATTATATTTTATCTTTTAACACCTTTTTATCTTTTAGTACCCTTTTATTTTTTAATACTATCTAAAATTTTCACTTAGTCAGTTCACTAAATCTTTGGTTTATATATTCAATCTCAAAGGAATAACAGATTCTTCTATAATTACTATCTAAAATTCTGTAATGATTTGATATTATATTTTGTTGAACTATATATCCCTCTTTAGTTTGTATATCCTTCCACCAAATCTTTCCCCCAAGGGTGGGCATCATATACCCTCTTTCATTGTTTTCAAATGATAATGATCTAATTATCTCTTCTACGTCACCTCCAAATGTTAATTCTAATATTTCACTTGCATTAAAAATAATACATACTGCAATAGCAGCTGACCAGCCTAAACTACTTCTTTCCTTTTCAACTTGAACAAGAGTCTTTTTAGATATTCCAATTATTTCTGCCATTTTATCTTGCGTGTATCCTTTTTCTAATCTTATTAATCTAACCTTTTCATCTACTTTTTTTATAAATTCACTTTTTGTCATTACGTTTCCACCTTTGTTATACTTCTACATTAATTAAACATTACTCAATTAACAAAATACCCCTATAGTGTAATATTACACCATAAGGGTATTCTTATCAAGTATCATTTCAAAATTTATACAATTTCATATTTTAAAAGTTTCTAAAGTAAAATCATCTGTCATCTTTTTAATTGTGCCACAGCACCTTTTTTATTAATTAAATTACTTATTCTTTTTATTATATAAAAATAACTGTGTAAGAAGTCCAGTAAGTCCAACTAGCATTGTGCATAATCCTGGAACTCCAATATGTTTTTGTCCTATAATAATCATTGATAAAAACACTACAAAAGCGACAATATTAATACCTGTTTTTATTGTTGTACTCATAGACTACATCACCATCCATCTAATTTCACCAGGTTCTAAAGTAACCTGAACACTATTTCCATTACCGTCATAAACATTAGTAACTTGTTCTTTATTTGTATTATTTAAAATCGCATATTTATTAGCACTTGGATATGCATGTACTTCACAATATAAATTATCTGCATACCATTTCTTAAATTCTTCTTCTTTATTTGCACAATAGTATAAAGATCTCATTAATAAACGAGTATTTTGCTCTGAATATGGAAGTCCTGCAATGTATACACATCTGCCTTTTCCATAATCATTACTTGAAATATTTACTTCTCCATCACTATAAGCAATTATTTGTGTAGACTCTTTTGTTGCATAAATATTTTTCATACCTTCACCAAAGTCATAGTCTTCCACTTTATCTTCTATAATAAAATGTTTTCCTA
The DNA here is from genome assembly GCA_029257045.1 of Clostridium sp. Classification (GTDB taxonomy): domain Bacteria; phylum Bacillota; class Clostridia; order Clostridiales; family Clostridiaceae; genus Clostridium. The sequence goes on along the minus strand of JARIDB010000068.1, from coordinate 7,961 downwards.
CTTCTTTGTGGAAGTACTTATCAGTGTGTAATGTAAATCCTAATTCTTTATCTACACCAAAGGCATCTGCTAATTGGAAGTAATGACCGCCATTTTCAAAGGCTGTAGGTTCACCCATTCCAACAAAACCTCCACCGTTATAAATCCACTCACGTATATTTGCTACAAACTTAGGATCAGCCCAAACATCTCCACCAGAGAATGCAGTGCTCGCATCACCAGCATTTATTATTACATCAATACCTTCTGGGATACCATTTTCTTTTATATCATCAAAACTTATAAATATTACATCTACGCTAGCTCCACTAAGGGATTCTAATATTCCATTATAAGAGTAAATTTGTTTACAATATAAAGCATGTGCAACCATGTAAGGATGCCAGCTTCTTAATTTTCCCCAGCTATTTAAAATAGCTACTTTTAATCCACAGTATGGTTTTTGATTGTGAATAGTATCATAAATTTCTCTAAACTCATCACAAGTTTTTTCTATATAGTCCACAAACTTAGGGAATTTGTAAGCTAAACTAGGGTATCCACCATATCCAATACGATCTATTGGCTTTCTCATAATAGCACGTCTTGCACTTAACCAATTATCAATAGCTTCTATAGTTGGATCATTTCCTTCATAAAAAGTATCTGGGAAGAAGTATGGTAAAAACCTTCCTTCATGATATTTTACACCAGGAATGTCAGATATTAATCTAAGAGTAGCTCCTCCTCCAACACTTCCTACAACTGCATCTAATCCAATGTCACTAAAATACTTACCATAAGGTTCAGTACCTATCCAGTTATCTCCAAGAAACATCATCGCTTCCTTACCAGCTTTATGAGTTAATTCAACTAACTCTTTTGCAGTTTTAGATACGAATCTTTGTTGGAAATCAATAAATTCTTTATATTCCTTTGTAGGAACACAAAATGTTGAGTTATAATAACCATTTTGTACAAATACTTCAGGAGTTAATCTATATCCATATTCTTCTTCAAAAGCTAGAATTGCCTCTGTAGAAACGCTAGCACCATATCCACACCAATCTACAAACTTCTCTTTTGCTAAGTTGTTAAAAATTAATGTAAAGTGATAGAAGAAAGTTGTAAAACGTACAACATCTGTATCAGCATTATCCTTTAACCACTGTGTTAAGTATTCAGTAGCAAACTTCTTTGAATTTGGTTTTCTTAAATCAAAAGGTATATCATGAGGCACATCACCCCAATTATTTGTAATATGATTATACATTTGTGTTGGGTCCCATAATATATATGCAAGGAATGAAAGAGTATATTCATGGAAAGGTGTACAATCCTTTACCTTAACTATATTATTTTCTTTATCATAATCCCAACTTTCAGAAGAAACAACTTTATTTGTTGTTCTATCTATAACTTCCCACCATACTTTTGGATCGTGATCATAATCTGCTTTTACTTGCTTATCATAATAAGAAGCTAAGAAGTTTATTTCTAAGCTATTAGATGTAGCTAATATATATTCACTCATTAAATAGATTTGTTGACATTCATCCATATGTTTTTCTGCAAAATCATTATGCCCTCTTGCAACAAAATATGTTGTATATATTTTTGCATCTAACTTTTTAATATCATCACTAAGTTTTGTACCATCACTATCTCTAATAGCATCTGCACCCCAACGTGATAATAATTCTTTTGTCTCATTAAGGAAGTTACTTTCACTTGGTAACGTAACTCTCCCCTTTGTCTTTGCCATAATAATCCTCCTTAATCTTTTAATCCACCAAGACTCATACCTTGTGTGAGTTTTTTCTGTACTAAAATATATAAAATTAATGTAGGTAACATTACAATTACTAATCCTGCATACATAATTCCATAATTTGTTGCTGTCTTTTCAACTGCCATTAGGTTCTGTAACCCAACTGGTAAAGTTTTATTTGTTGTAGTCATTAGTGTAAATGAAATAATATACTCATTCCAGAAAGCTAAAAAGTTAAATAATATAACTGTAATAATACTTGGTCTAGCCATAGGAATCATAATTTTAAGCATTGTTTTAAAATATCCACAACCATCAATTAATGCTGCCTCTTCATAAGCTTTAGGTAATGTTTTAAAGTATCCACTTAACAAATAAATAGTAAATGGTAAATGGGTTGATGCATAAACTAAAGCCAGGATAAATCTATTATTTAAGAAGAACTTAACATCTAGCATTCTATTTGTTGCACTTAACATTAAGAATATTGGAACTACAATATAGTTAACATTAATAAATAAACCTGCCATAAATCCAGCACTTAAAAACTTTTTACCTTTAAACTCAAACCTAGCCAAGCAATAAGATGCTGGCAATGCTACTAATAATAAAATAACAAGTGCCATTGTTGTAACAATTACAGAGTTTAATAAGTATTCACCCATCTTTGCTTTACCAAAAGCAACATTAAAGTTCTCCCATATTAATTCTTTAGGAAATGCAAAAGGATTAATATCTTTGCCCACAAACTCAGAATTAGATTTAAGGCTTGCCATAAACACCCATAAAACTGGTACAATAATTGAAACTGCTAGAGTAATTAACGCTATATAAATAAATATTTTATATAAACTTCTATTATTTTTTTTATTATTTGATTTTGTGTCTTTAATATTTTTCATATCTTACCTCCTAAAACTCTAGAGCTTCACGCTCAGTAATTTTATTAATTACGGCAGATAAAATAAAGGAGAATAAGAATACTACTACTCCAATTGCCATACCATAACCATAAGCTGATGCTGTATATGCCTGCTTATACATATAATTTAGGAACACTTCAGTTTGTCCATTAGGACCGCCACCTGTCATAATTTGAACCATTAAGAAGCTTAGGTTAATTGTACTAATAACAAAAAATGTTAAAGTTGTACGAATGTTGCTCCAAATTAGTGGTAAGGTAATTGTGAAAAACTGTTTAATTTTACCTGCTCCATCTAATCCAGCTGCCTCATAATAACTATCTGGAACAGAAGCCATACTTGCCATATACATAACCATGTAATATCCAATTGCCTGCCAAACAAGAGCAAAAATTAATGAATAGATTACTACATTAGGGTCCCCCATCCACATTCTTTTCAAGTTATCTAAGTTTAAGAAACCAAGCATACTATTTAATAGTCCTGATTGAGGATCATAAATTGCTCCAAAAATAGCTGAGATAACTACAATACTTAATATATTAGGTATGTAAAATATTATTCTAAAGAAGTTTTTTCCTTTAATATTCTCTTTAGATAGTACTGCAGCAAAGAATATTGCAATTATTAATGTGAAAATTGTTACAAGTGTAATAATTAGAATCGAGTTTTGCATAGATTGCAAGAAGTTTTTATCCTTCATTATAATTCCAAAGTTTTTAAATCCTTGGAATGTTCTATTATTAGAAATCCCCCCCCATTTGTATAAAGACATTCTAAATACATTAAATGTTGGTATTACCATAAATATTGTTACAAGAATCACAGCTGGTGCCATGCAAGCAAAAATAAATTGCTTTTCCGACTTTCTCATAATTCCCTTTTCCCCCTTTAAACATTTTATATTTTCTTATCTTTCTTTATACTATGTTATATTTCTTTGTACTTGTAGTATAATTCAAAGTAAACGTTTTTTATATAACAATATTGTGTTGTTTTATATGTATATTGTTGTCATTAAATTAGCAATATAATACTTATCAATATACCTTAAAATCCATTAAAGTTACAGTTATTAGCTAACATCTTAATCTTTAATTAATGTAAATACATCTAAAAAAAGTAATAAGTTATAGAAAGTTTTCTTACTTTTTGCTATGGTTATAGTATCTAAACTAATTATATATAAAAATGTACTATAACTTATAAGATATATTTTTACATGTTCCACAAATCATTAATCTTTTTTAATATTATCTTTAAAATACATAATAGGGGGCTAATAATGTCTATTTCAATTTTAATTAAACCTGCATCTTCTCTTTGTAATTTAAGCTGTAAATATTGCTTTTACAAGGATGTAGCTGCAAATCGTGAATCATACTCCAATGGAATTATGACTGAAACTACAGCTTTAAACATTATAAAAAATGCTCTTATACCTTCTAATAAAGTTGTAAGCTTTGCATTTCAAGGTGGTGAACCTACTTTAGCTGGTTTATCATATTTTGAGTATTTTGTTGAAGCAGTAAATAAACATAATATATACAATGCCAATATCCAATATTCAATACAAACAAATGGCTATACAATAGATACCGACTGGGCAAAGTTTTTTAAAAAAAATGATTTTCTAGTTGGAATATCTTTAGATGGCCCAAAAGAAATAAATGATGAGCTAAGAACATTTCAAGGTTTTAAGGGAACATTTAATAGAGTGCTAAAATCTACAAATATATTAAATAAATATAATGTGCCTTTTAATATACTTTGTGTATTAACAGCCTTTAATGCTAAACATATTAATAAAGTTTATAACTTTTATAAAAAGCAAGGATTTAACTACCTTCAATTTATTCCTTGTTTAGAACCCTTAGAATCAGTTGAATCACCAAATAAATATTCATTACAAAATAATGATTATACCTATGCTTTGAATACTTTATTCAAAATTTATAAAAATGATTATTTTACTGGAAATTATACTAGCATAAGACTTTTCGATAATTATATTCAAATGATACTTGGTGAAGCCCCTGAAAACTGCGGTGTATCTGGGATATGTAGTTGTTATTATGTTATTGAAGCTAATGGGGATGCTTATCCTTGTGATTTTTATTCTATTGATAAATATAAATTAGGTAATATAAATGAAAATACCTTTTTAGAAATGAGAGAAAGTTCTATTTCCTTTGATTTTATACAAGAATCTAAAAACTTAGATAGTAAATGTTTAAATTGTAAGCATTTTAGATTATGCCGTGGTGGCTGTAAGCGTTATAGAACATCAAGTATAACAAAAGATGTACCTTTTAACTATTTCTGCGAAAGCTATTATAATTTCTTTGAAGAAAACACTAAAGGTTTACTTGAAATGGCAAATGAAATAAAACGTCAATCACTTATTAATAATAATCTTATATAGTTAAAACTCAATAAAATGGACAATCTGGTTAATCAAATGATTTTACCTATAAAAAACTGCTATAAAGTATGCTTTTAAACTTTATAGCAGTTTTTTATAATTATTAATTAGTTACTTCAACTTCTCCGATTCCTACTTTTACATCAAAATTAAATTTAGCTTCATTTGATGTCTTAGCATTTATATTAGCTCTTCCAAGACCAGCATTTGAACTTATATTAATTGGTGCATCAGTTGGAACTTTAATAGTTGTACTTCCAAGTCCCCCATTTAGTTTTAAATTTCCATTAATATCTCCTAGAGAAACATCTATTTCACCAATTCCACCTTCTATTGTAATATCTCCTGTTTTCTTTTTAGTTTCTAAAGAAACTTTTCCAACTCCATTTTGCAATTCTAATTTATTAAAGGATATCTCCTCTAAAGATATAGAACCAACTCCCGTTTTTATTGATATATTATTTACTTCTAAATCCTCAATTTCACATTCACCAACTCCAAAGTTAATCTTTAAATCTCCATTAAAGCTTCTTGGAATATTTATTTCCAAATCACTAGAATAGTCAATATTAATATCTTTTTTATGCTTAGACTCTTCTTTTATTATAAACTTATCAGACCTTTTTTCTACATTTACACCTTTAGAATACTTGCTTAAAACTCCAGATATTTCTAAATTAGCCCCATCATAATAATTAATTTCAACGTTACTTACATCTATACTAATATCTAAGTTGGTTATTCCTTCTATTGATTCTGATATATTAATATTTGTTGAAGAGCTATCATCTTGACTATTATTAACACTTTTTGTAAACCAATTATTATTTCTACTTTCAACTCCAAATTTTATGCCACAGCCCGTAAGCATAGTAGTTAATGTTAAAGCTATTATTATATTAAATGATTTTTTCATTTTAATACCCCCTAAATTATATCTAATTTTCTATTTAAATGATAAGTTGCCACATATATAAGAGAAATAATCCACCCTAAGCTTAAAAGAGAATAAATTATATCAATTTCTATAAAACTTCCTATTTTCATATAGAAATAAGGAAAAAAGTTAGTTAATACTTCTATAACTCTCTCAACTATACCAACTACTACAGATCCTCCAATTATAATAGCTACTCCCCTTAATGCCATATTACTAATATAAGAAAAAACTATTACTATAAGAGATATTATTACTACATAAGCAATTATAGTACCGTACATAACCGCAAAAGATGATATCTTTATTAAATCAGCTAAAGAGTTTCCTGAAATTAATGGTACTATATATGCTACAAGAACTATAGCAGCTTGTATTATAATAAACTCTAAAATCTTAGCAATTAAAAACTCAGATGACTTAACTGGAAATGTAAATAATAATTTCCCTTTTTCCTTAGAAATTTGCCTAGCAAATCTTATTATTGATCCAATGAAATTTAACCCTAAAAAAGTAGAAATAAATGCAATATCTAATAAAGACATAATTTTACTTATTCCTGGTATTCTAGTGAAAGTTACAAGAGTGCTAATACATAAAATAGCAAACCCAATTAGATATAATATCTTGCTAGTACCTGTGTGATACTTACCAAAATTGTATTTTAAAATATTAATAACATTTTTCATAATTTTCCTCCATATTATTCCGCAAATATTTTTCTATAAATTTCATCAATAGATGCTTTGTATTTTTCTCTTAAATCCTCTGCATCACCATATTCTATAACTTTACCGTCACCTAAAAATAATACTTCATCAAATATTCTTTCAAGTTCACCTATATAATGAGTTGTTATAATTATAGAGCTATCTTCTGATAAATTTTCTAAAATTGCATCTAAAATCTTTTCTCTTGAAACAGGATCTACTCCTGAAATTGGCTCATCTAATAAAAATAGTTTTGCTTTTCTACTTAATGTTAAAGACAAATTGAATTTTTCCATCATTCCCTTTGATAAATCTCTTATTTTAGCATTTCTATCTAAATTCATAAACTTTAAATAATTATCCATTTTTACGTTATCAAAATCATTAAAGAAATCTGAATATAAATCTATAGCATTTCTAATTCTCATAGATTTATCAAAAATATTTATATCTTGTAAATAAGATATCTGTCCTTTAGTTGCAAAATCCATATTGCTTCCATCTAACTTTATTTCTCCATTATCTATTTTCAAGAATCCTTCTATAGCATTTAATAAAGTAGTCTTTCCTTGTCCATTAGGTCCCATAATACCTAACACTTTTCCCTTTTCTAAATTAAAACTTAGTCCTCTTAATATTTCTTTTCCTTTTATACTTTTATATACATTATTTACTTCTAATAAATTATTCATTTTATCCCTCCTTATATCTTTCTGATATAATTCCTAAAATACTTTCCTTTGTAAAACCTAATTCTTTTGAGTCTTCAATAAACTTATCTATAGTTTCATTAAACAACTCTTCTCTTAAAAGAATAACTTTTTCTTCATCTTCAGTTACAAATTTTCCAATACCTCTTTGGGTATATATTAAACCTTGCTTTTCCAGCTCAGAATAGACCTTTTGAATAGTATTTGGATTAACTTTTATCTCACTTGCATATTCTCTAACCGACAGAATCCTTTCTCCCCCTTTTAATTCCCTTGAAACTATTTTCTTTTTAATATACGCAATTATTTGAAGATATATGGGCTCCCTTGAACTTAATTCAATCGCCATAATTTTATCTCCTTCCTATACAGTACTAGTGTGTTAATTACATAGTACTCTAGTACATTCAGATTTGCTATCTTTATTTTCACCTATTTGTATTTATTATTTAAAGATACATACCAACATCTTTCCATTTCTTTATTAATCTTCACTTTACTACTTT
>JARIDB010000008.1 GCA_029257045.1 Clostridium sp. | reverse complement strand
ATTACCTAAATGAAACTTTTATTGTTAGCATTTCTGCTACTCGTTTATAATAACATAATATAAAATTAATAGCAACAGTTAATTTAAACTTATTTAATTTAACTATTAATGACCTATTTAACTTGCCGGGATATAAACTTAAAACCTATATAAGAAATCCCGCCCCCTTAAGTCCAGCATCATCTCCAATTTCTGCTACTCTTATATCAACAGCATCTTTATTCAGAACTTTTTCCTTAACCTTTTCTGTTATTATTGAAAGAATTGATTGGTTATATAAAATTACAGATCCTCCTAAAACTATAACTTCGGGATCAACAACCGATATTATATTTGAAATACCTTTAGATAAATTTTCACATAATTCTTCAATTAACTCTTGTGCAATTTCATTGTTATTTTTATATAAATCAAAAACTTCTGATGTTTCAAGATCTTTTTCAAGTCTTTCACTTGCTTTTCTTGCAATATTAGGTCCACTACATTGTCCTTCTAATCCACCTTGCACTAAACCTGAATGACTGTACTTATCTTCATTTATTATTAAATTACAAATTTCAGCTGCTGCACTATTTGCACCATTTACTATTTTGTTATTTATTATTAAAGCTCCGCCTACACCTGTTGATACAGTGATGTAAAATACACTTTCTGCACCTTTTGCAGAACCTATCATTGCTTCTGCAAGACCCGCAACATTTGCATCATTATTAATTTCAGTTTTTAAGGAAGTTTTTTCTTCAATATAGTTCTTTACATTAAAGTTATCCCACCCTTTTAAGTTTGGTGCTTTAATTATTTTTCCTTTTTTTATATCTAAAGGTCCTGGACTTCCAACACCTATTCCTTTTATATCTTTATCTTTCCAATTAGTATTAATATGATTTATAATCTTATCTAAATTATATTCCGGTCCATTACTTACTTCATTTTTTATTTTAAGCTTTTCTATAATATTTCTTTTCTCATCTAGTAAAGCTACTCTAATATTAGTTCCACCTATATCTATACCTACTATATATTTCATATTTAATCTCCATCTCATTAATTTATATATTTAATATTTATAATCTAATTAAAAACCATTGTTTTCTGCAACTTTTCTTATCCATTTTCCTGATTTCTTTATTGTTTTCTTTTGTGTTTTTAAATCTAATGCAATAAATCCATATCTGTTTTTATATGCATTACACCATGACCAACAATCTATAGGAGTCCAAGTATGATATCCAAAACAATTAGATCCTTCTTCAATCCCTTTATGAAGGTATTCTAAATGCTCTTTAAAGAAGTCTATTCTATAATCATCTTCTACAATTCCTTCTTCATTAATATATTTTTCTTCACCTTCTACTCCCATTCCATTTTCTGAAATAAACCAAGGTACATTGTTATAGTTATCTTTTATATTTATTGCAATATCATAAATTGCTTTAGGGTATATCTCCCATCCTCTATATGGATTCATTCTTCTTCCCGGCATTTCATAATTATCAAAATATTTATCTGGCATCCATCCATTAGATAGATCAAAATCATTTTCCTTACTCTTTACTCTTCTTGGTTGATAGTAATTAACCCCCAAGAAATCTACTGTATTATTTCTTATAATATCTAATTCTTCCTTAGTTGATTGCCAAAGAACTCCATCACATTTTAACACTTCTACTAATTCTTTTGGAAATTCTCCCTTTACAGCTGGATCTAAGAATGAATTATTAAAGAAGTCATCTGCAACCTTAGCAGCTTTTAAATCTTCACTATTTTCAGCATCTCTTGGATAAGCTGGTGTAAGATTTAGAATTATTCCTATTTTCCCATCTTTACTACATTCTAATGATTTAAACTTTTCTATTGCCTTTGCTGATGCTAAGTTTAAATTATAAATAGTTTGAACTGCTTTCCTACCACTAACTAATTTCGGATAGTGGAATTTATATAAATACTGTCCTTCAACAACTACTATTGGCTCATTAAATGTTGCCCAATGCTTTACTCTATCTCCAAATAATTTAAAAGCTGTTTCTGCAAACTTTACAAATAAATCTACTACATGCTTTGATTCCCAACCACCATATTTATTATATAGTTCTATAGGTAAATCAAAATGATGTAAGTTCATTACAGGTATTATTCCATTTTTTATACTTTCATCTATAACATCATTATAAAATCTAATACCATCCTCATCTGGTTTCCCGGTTTCAAAATCCTTTATAAGTCTTGTCCATTGAATTGATGTTCTAAAACTATTTAAACCTATTTCTTTAAGCATAGATAAATCTGATTTATAGCTATTATAAAAATTAGATGCAATTTTAGGACCTACATTATCAAAAAATATCTCTGGTTCAACTTCATACCAATAATCAAATACACTTTTATGCTTTTTATTAAAATCCCCTTCGGATTGTGGTCCTGATGTGGCTGAGCCCCACCAAAAACCTTTTGGAAATATATACTTATTTTCCATGTATAATACCTCTCTTTACTTTAAAAATTAAATATAAATACATCACTTTATATACTATAAGGTTATTATGCATTTATATTTTCTATCACAATACATTAAAACCTTGCAAATCTTAATTATAATTCACGTAAATAATCACATGTGTATTTTATAACTTCTTTTATTCTATATAACTCACTTTCCTTATTAGCTTTTCTCCATATAGATAAATAATCGTAAAACCATTCTTCAAATTGTTGTGCTAATGTCTTAGCTTTATAATTCTTACTTTTTTCTTTATATATTTCATTATTTATTATTATCTCAAATATAATATTTATTAATGCAATTCCTCTAGCTACAACTATAAAGTCTTGAATCTTATCCTTTTCTTTAACTTCTGATAATATTTCTTCAAGTTTTCCCTCTATTTCTAAGGCTTTTTCATATTGATTTATTAAGTCACTTACTTTTGTTTTTTTCATTTTCTCTATAAGTTCAGTTTTTATTACTTCATTTGTATTAAATTTTTCTTTCCATATAACTAACTGTGACCATCCAAATTCTTGACATTTACTTAGTTCTGATAATAAAGAAACTATAGTTCCACTATTATCTTTAAACTCTAAAGTTGATATATTTTTATAAACCTCTTCAAGATTCTTTGGAATAATTGGATTCCAAGATAATGATGCTCCATATATCATTCCTGGAATAGAACTAGATAACAAATTAATATTTCCATAGTCTCCCCAATCCGTATTTAATACCCCTATTGCATTGTATTTCACACCATAAGACACCATTCTAGTAATATTCTCAAAAGCATTATCCATAAGGTTCATTAAGTGACTCCATCCGCCTACCCCTGGACATACATATTGTTTTCTACCACTATCTGAAATTATCTTTGTATCTTTTTCTGTTACACCACACCAATAATTCCAATTTAAGCATATAACATCTTTATCTATTTCATTTATTAGATCTGGATGATTTAATATAACATCTCCCCAGAACATTATTTCCTTATCATATTTTTTT
>JARIDB010000148.1 GCA_029257045.1 Clostridium sp. | reverse complement strand
GCTGTATATTCCGGTACTTCAAAAGAGACAGCTACATGAGATTGAGCAGCTAAATTATATATTTCTTCTGGCTTTATTTTTTCTATTAATCTATTTAAGTTACTTGAATCAGTTAAATCTCCATAGTGAAGAAATAAGGTTTTATTTACTATTTCAGGATCTTCAAATAATGGATCTAATCTTGTTGTGCTTATTGTGCTATGTCTTCTTATAATTCCATGAACTTCATAACCTTTTCCTAATAATAATTCCGTTAAATATGATCCATCTTGTCCTGTTATTCCTGTTATTAATGCTACTTTACTCATTTCTATCTCCCTTATTTAACTTATTTAGTATTTATTTAAATATTTCCTATTTATGCTTCTTTAAGTTCTCTTACTCTTGATATTCTTTCTTTTTTTCCAAGTAATATTTGTCCATCATTTTCAATCACATAAATATTACTTAAATCATCTATAATAATTTTTTGATTAGTTGCAACAACTAAGTTATTTTCGCCTCTAACACAATTAATATTTCCTATATTAATATTTCCATGACTATCTCTTTCCCTATATCTTTCAATAGCTTCCCAACTTCCAATATCATCCCAACCTATGTTGCTTGGAATAACATATATATCTTCAGCTTTTTCTAATATTGAATAGTCAACTGAAATAGCTTCTGTATTACAATAATTATTATTAATAAATTCTTGAAGTTTATCTTCTTCTATATCTTTAATATTATGAAGTGCTTCATATGTGTTTTCAGAATGTTTTTTAATTTGGTTTATTATATTTTCAATACTCCACATAAACATTCCACCATTCCAAAGATAACACCCTTCTCTTACATATTCCTGTGCTTTTTCTTTGTCTGGTTTTTCTACGAATTTATCTACTTTTATTACCCTATGGCTATTTACTTTTTCAGTTTCATTTCCATACTTTATGTATCCATATCCTGTTTCAGGTCTAGTTGGATTCATTCCTAAAGTTATTATTGAATTTTTATTATTTCTAATAAATTCATTTGAAGCTTCAACTATACTTCTAAATTCATCTTCATCATTTATTAAATGATCAGAAGGTAATACTACCATATTAGCATCTTTGTAATATCTTTGAATTACAAGAGCTGATAGTGCTATGCATGGTGTTGTATTTCTTCCTTCTGGCTCAACTATTATATTTTTCTCTGGTAGTTCAGGTAATTGCTCTTTTACTAAATCAACATACATAGCCCCAGTACAAACAAATATTCTTCCCATTGGTATAATAGGTTGCATTCTATCAACTGTCATTTGAATCATAGTATTATCCCCTATTAAATTTAAAAATTGCTTAGGCTTTTCTTCTGTAGATAAAGGCCAAAATCTTGTTCCTTTTCCACCAGCCATAATAAGCGCACATAACATAAAATCATCCCCCCTTTATTTTATATAAAATCTATTCTTCTTCTAGTAACATTAGTACACTGTTTATAGATTTATATTACTAAAACAAATTTCATAACTTCACTTAATCTCTATTAAATAAATCCCTAGTATAAACCTTATCCTCAACATCAAATAATTCCTTAGATAATCTGTTAGATACTATAACATCGCATGTTTCTTTAAATTCATTTATATCTTTAACTACTTTAGAATTAAAGAAATTTTCTTCCTCTAATACTGGTTCATAAACAACTACTTCAATTCCTTTAGCTTTAACTCTTTTCATTATCCCTTGAATAGATG
>JARIDB010000186.1 GCA_029257045.1 Clostridium sp. | reverse complement strand
GCAATATTCTACATTCTGAGTAAGTATAGATATAATAAAAAAGAAAAATTTATTTATTTTGATACTTTAATTTTAATTATATTTATAAATTTAATAATTTTTGAGAAAGTTTATATTAATAATATTTTTTTTGATAAAATAATTCTATTATTTAATATTATATTAATATTAAATACATCAATTAATATATATAAAAATAAAAGAAAAACTAAATGCGTAGATTTAGTTAAAATAAATTTTATATTATTTATTACTTTATTAAGTTTTACTTACATAAAAGGACGTTTTAATTTGGGCTTTAATATCAAAGATATAATTATTATAAGAGAAAGTACCTTATTAACTTCTTTTATAATAATAATTAAATCATATATAGAAAAAAATTATAATTTTAGCTTTAGAGAAACAAATGAAAGTCAAGTAATTTTAGATGACATAAATGTAAAAATGAAAATAAATAATTATAAGCTAGAAGAAAGTCTTGAAAAGCTTAAAGAAAGACAACATATGTATAAAGATTTTTTAAACTATTTATCAAGTCCGGTTATAATAATAAATGAAAAATATAGGATAATATATAGTAATAAAGAATTTTCCAATATTGTTGGAAAAAATAATGTTAAGAGCGTAATAAATAAAAAACTAAATAATTTAATTAAATTAGATTTTGATTTTAATGAAATTAAAGATAATGAAATTTTAAATAAATATGCTACAAACTTTAAAAATAACAAAATGGAAGTTGATATTATTAATTTAGGTAATAAATATGAAAAAGATAAATATATTTTGTTATTTAAAGATTTATCTGAGGAAAGAAAAATAGTGGAAATGAAACAGAAGTTAGAAAATAATAAAATGAGAGAAACTTTAAATAATAATTTTCTTTCAGGTATATATCATGATTTAAAAACTCCTGTAAATATTATTTATTCTGCAGCTCAATTAGAAGAAGTATTAATCGAAAATAATGATATAGCCAAGCTTCAAAGTTACAATAATATTAGTAAAGCAAATTGTATTACATTAACACAACTTACTAATAATTTAATTGATAAGAGTAAAATTGATTGTGAGAATATTAATGCAAATATGGAATTTGGAAATATAGTTGAGTTTATAGAAGATTATTTAGTGAATTTAACAGATTATATTGAAAATAATAATATCAATTTATTATTTGATACAGAAGAAGAAGAAATTTTCATATATTTTGATAAAGAGATTATGATGAGGATAATTTTGAATTTAATATCTAATTCTTTAAGTTTTACAGATGTAGGTGGAGAAATTGAAATCTTAATAAAATCAGAAAAGGAAAAAGTTGTAATTGAATTTAGCGATACAAGGGTATGTATGAGTGAAGAGTTTATGAAAAATGTATTTAGTAAATACGAAATCGAAAAGAAAGAGGATTCAAGCGGGTTTGATGTTGGATTATTTATTGTTTATAATTTAGTTAAAGTACAAGAGGGAGATATAGAGATAAAAAGCAATTTAAATAATGGGACAACTTTTATAATTAGTTTAAATAAATGAAAGGTGTTTAAAATAAATGTTGAAAATTAAATGTAATCTCCAAGATAAGATAAAAGAAATATGTATATTTCTTATAATAATAATAATATCTTTTATTTTAAAAAAAGTTTTTGATTCTAAAAGTGAAATTATTTTTATATCAAAACTAATTTCTTTATGTATTTCTATTATAATCTATATAATTAGTAGGATTAAAATAAATGATAAAAGAATGAATAATATAAAATATATAGGAGTAGCTTTTTTATATATATCAATTGGAAGATTTTTTGATTTAGAAAATATAAGTGGAATTTATATAAATAAAATCAATGTAGACTTTTTTCAATTAATATCCTATTTAGAATTCATAAATGTAATGGTAGCGTTTATATCTTTTAAATTTAAAATTTCTACTAAAGTACAACATATTGTATATAATATAATTTTAATTATACTATTTAATTTAAATAAGCAAGAATCGTTATTATATATTCAGGATGAAAATATAATATATTTAACTACTTTTATAATTAAGATTATTTTGATAATTATTTATTTTAAATTAATAATAAAAAATAATGAAAAATTAAGCTGTAAAAAAGAAGTTTATTTAATATGGGGGGAAATGCTTTTAATTACTTTAATTATTGAATTTATTACTAACTTATTTAATACAGATTTATTTTTATTAATTCAATTTATTAAAGTTTATATGTACATTAAAATATATAATAAATTAGAAACTGTTATATATAGTATTGCCTATGAGAAAGCAGAATTAGATTTAAATAAAAATTTAAAGAGAAAGATTGAAAAAAATAAAAAACTTAAATTAAGAGAAAAAGAATTATTTGAATTAAATAAGAATTTGGAAAAAAGCGAAGAAATATATTACAATCTTTTAAAAACATTTTATGATGTAATAATTATATTTGATAAAGACGAGATAATTTTCAAAAACTATTTTAATTTATATGAGGAATATAATTTTAAAAAAACTTATAATAATTTAAATCTTGATTTTGTTTTACAAATGATTTTTGAGGATAAATATAATGATATAAAAGGAAAAGAAGAATTTTATATCATTATAGAAAAGAAGGATGAAAATTTCAAAAAATATATTTTGGAAATAGAATTGAAAAAAATTTATGATAGTAAAAAGATTTTATCAATAAACGATATAACGGAAATAGTTAAGAAAAAAGAAGAAATAATAAAACTTAAAAATAAGATAAACGAAGAAAAAATTAAAGATGAGTTTTATGCTAATATATCTCATGAATTAAGGACTCCAATAAATGTTATATATTCAGGACTTCAATTAAATTCTATTTATATAGAAAATAAAGAGATTGAAAAAATAAAAGGAAATAACAAGCTTATTAAACAAAATTGTTTAAGATTAATTAGAACAATAAATAACTTTATAGATAGTAATAAATTGTCTGAAAACAAAATTATTTTTAATAATAAAGTTTGTAATATAGTAAGCGTAATAGATAATATAGTATTATGTTGTGATTATTATATGAGACAAAGAAATATTAAGGTAACTTTTGATCCTGAATTTGAAGAAATATATATATTATGTGATAAAAATCATATTGAAAGAAT
Organism: Clostridium sp.; assembly: GCA_029257045.1. Classification (GTDB taxonomy): domain Bacteria; phylum Bacillota; class Clostridia; order Clostridiales; family Clostridiaceae; genus Clostridium. The sequence goes on along the minus strand of JARIDB010000186.1, from coordinate 29,505 downwards.
AATGTTAAATATATTATCAAATTCTTTAAAGTATGGTAAAGAATTTGGAAATATATTTTTAACTTTACTAATAGAAGATGAAAAAATAATAATTGAAGTTATGAATGATGCAGAGGCCATAGAAGAAAGTAAACGTAAAATGATATTTGAAAAGTTTACAAAGATAAATAATTCTTTAAGTAGACCTTCTGAAGGTAGTGGATTAGGGTTGTTTTTAACAAAGGGATTAGTTGAATTAAGTAAAGGAAGTATTGAAATAATATCAGGAAAGGAAATTGGAAATATTTTTAGAGTAACTTTACCTTATGATAAAAATATAATAAAAGATGAAAATTTAATTGATAAAGAATTTAAAATAAATGAATTAAAGGAGAAAATAGATATCGAGTTTTCAGATATTTATCTTTAATAAAGTAAGTTAAAGATAAAACATTTAGTATAAATTAAATAACATAATTAAATTTATAAATGCATAGAATAATTAAAAGTATTTTATTGAGGTGAATATTATGAAATTTAAAAAGGGAGCTCTAAAGATAAAAATAATAAAAAAAAATAAAAAGTTCACTATTTGGGATGTTTTTAGGGTGGAAGGTAAGATATATTTTATTCCTTTATTTATTAATTTAATTATACCTGTTGCTGTTGGTGCTTTAGTGGGATATCTTAATAAAAACTCCTTTGAATTTTATAAAACTTTAGAAAAACCATTTTTAAGTCCACCAGCAATAATATTTCCAATAGTGTGGACAATATTATATATATTAATGGGAATAGCTGCTTATAGATATTATATGAAAAGTAAAATTAAAATGTTAAATAGTAATGGATATTTTTATTATATAATACAATTAATATGTAATTTTGCATGGACATTTCTTTTCTTTACATTTAGGCTTTATGGATTGTCATTCTTATGGATAATAGTTATACTTATTCTTGTTTTGATTACAACAGTAAAGTTTTTTAAATTAGATAAGATTGCTGGTATTTTAATGATTCCCTATATAATATGGCTAAGTTTTGCAGGGCTTTTAAACTATTTTATATGGATGCTTAATGAAATGTAATTAAATATGATATAATAAAAGTAAGCTTTCTTTTTGAAAGTTTATTTTTTGTTAGAAAGGAAGTTTTTATGGGAAAAACTTTATTTATTGCAGAAAAACCTTCAGTGGCTATGGATTTTGTTAAATTACTAAAGGTTAATGCAAAAAGATTTAATGGATACATGGAAGGTGATAAAAGTATATTTACTTGGTGTGTAGGCCATATGGTAACTATGAGTTATCCTGAAGTATATGATGAAAAACTAAAGTTTTGGAATCTTAGAGATCTTCCATTTTTGCCAAAGGAATATAAATATGAAGTCATTTCATCAGCTTCAGGGCAATTTAATGTAGTTAGTAATTTAATGAATAGAGAAGATGTAGATTCCATATATGTTTGTACTGACTCAGGAAGAGAAGGGGAGTATATTTATAGGTTAGTAGATGACATGGCAGGAAAACCAAAGAAAATAAAAAAGAGAGTTTGGATAGACTCACAAACAGAAGAAGAAATAAAAAGGGGAATTAAAGAAGCAAAACCGTTAGAAGAATATGATTCTTTAGCTCACTCAGCTTATCTTAGAGCAAAGGAAGATTATATTTTTGGAATAAACTTCTCTAGGCTTTTAACTTTACTTTATGGAAAGACTATTGCTAATTCATTAAAGAGAGAAAAAAGTGTAGCAGTTTCTGTAGGAAGAGTTATGACTTGTGTTTTAGGAATAGTTGTAGATAGGGAAAGAGAAATAAGAAACTTTAATAAAACCTCATTTTATAAAATAGCTGGAGATTTTTCAAAAGAAGATGAAGAAACTATTATTAAAGGCGAATGGAAGGCTTTAGAAGGTTCTGATTATTTTGAATCACCAAAGCTTTATAGTGAAGTAGGATTTAAGAAAAGAGAAGATTCGGAAATATTAATGAAACAATTAAGAGAAATAGGTTTTGGGACAGTAAAGGAAGTTAAAAAAACAAAGGAAAAGAAAAATGCCCCTCTTTTATATAATCTAGCAGAAATGCAAAATGAATGTAGTAAAAAGTTTAAAATAGGACCTGATGAAACTTTAAAAGTTATACAAAGTCTTTATGAGAAAAAGTTAGTTACTTATCCAAGAACAGATGCTAGGGTATTATCAACATCCGTAGCTAAGGTTATAAAAGGAAACTTAATGAAGATTAAAAATATTTTAGGAAATAGTGATCTAGGTAATTATGCTACTGAAATATTAGAAAAAGATTATGCTAAAACTATATTAAAAAGCAAGTATGTAGATGATAGTAAAATAACAGATCACTATGCTATTATTCCAACAGGAGAAGGAAGAGACTCATTAAATAAATTAATAAAATTAGAAAAGGATATTTATGAACTTATAATAAGAAGATTTTTATCAATATTCTATCCTCCAGCTCAATATAGCAAAGAAAGTATAACAATTGGAGTAGGAGTAGAAAATTTCTTGTTAAATAATAAGATATGCTTAGATAAAGGTTATTTAGTAGTTTTAGGTCAAGAAAAAGTAGAAGAAAAAGAAATAAAGAATATAAGTCTTAGAAAAGGAACAAAATTAAAAATAGAAGAACTTGAAATTAAAGAAGGAGAAACTTCACCACCGAAGAGGTATACATCCGGTTCCATAATAATAGCTATGGAAAATGCAGGTAAGCTTATAGAAGATGAAGAACTTAGAGAACAAATTAAGGGGGCTGGAATTGGAACCTCAGCTACAAGGGCAGAAATAATTAAAAAACTTATAAATATAGAATATATAGCTTCTAATAAAAAAACACAAGTTGTAACACCAACAAAACTCGGAGAAATGATTTATGAGTCTATTAATGTCTCGATACCTTCTTTATTAAATCCCAAATTAACAGCTTCTTGGGAAAAGGGACTTAAGATGGTAAATGATAAAGAAATAAAACCAGAGGAATTTATGGTAAAGCTTGAGAATTACACAATTAAAAATACTTCAAGAGTTTTAAATTCGCCTAATAGAAGCATTTTAAATAAAAGAATACTAACTATAAAGGAAGAGGTATAAGTATGGACTTAATGGATGTGTTTTTAGGATTTATAGGTATTTATTTAGTAATAGCTTCTTATTATGTTATAAAGAAAGGCAAACTAATTTTATTAGCAGTTGGATACACTTACATAGAAGGAAGAAAAGTAAATAACATAAAAAGGTTAGAGAAGGATTTAAGTAAGAGTTCTAAATTTTTTGGAAGAGCATTAATTATAACTTTTATAATAAAGATAGTTAACATTAATAATATAGCAATTATAACAAATATTATAGGGATTTTTGAATGGATATTTATAATTAAATATTGTATAGAAATGTTTATTATTAATACAAATATTAGAAAAGAAAAATACGAATAAAGAAATGAACATATAAAAAAGAGCTGTTGTACTAAATAAATTAGTGCACAGCTTAATTTTTTTGTGAAAAAAGTTATAAGAAGTAAAGTTCTTATAACTTTTACATTAGAAATGAAAAAAGATTAAAAAATATTGGAGCTAAAAAAACTGTCATTATACCAGCTAGACCAATAGATAATGAACTCATAGCACCCTCTGTTTCACCAAATTCGAATGCTTTAGTAGTACCTATAGCATGAGAAGAAGTTCCAAGGGCTAATCCTATAGCTACCTTATTTTTAATTTTAAATATTTTGCAAAGTAATGGAGCAATAATTGCACCAAAGATTCCAGAAAATACTATTGCAAGAACTGTTACTGGTTCAAGGCCGCCTAATTGATTACTTATTTCAATTCCGATTGGAGTAGTGACAGACTTTGGAATCAAGGAAGTAGTTATAACCTTATCTAAACCAAAAAGATTAGAAAGGAAAATAACAGCAATTATACTTACAGAACTCCCAATAAATATACCAATTAAAATAGGTATAAGATATTTCTTTAAAAGATTCAATTGTTTATAAAGAGGGACAGCTAAAACTACAGTAGCAGGTCCTAAAAACATATTTATAAATTGTCCACCTCTATTATAAATATCATAGTCAATATGGAAAACAACTAAAAAGCCGATAACTAAAACTATAGAAATAAGTAATGGATTAAATAGAGGAAATTTAGTCTTTTTATAAATAAAAAGTCCTATTTCAAAAGCTATTAAGGAAATAACAACACCAAATAAAATATTATCTGTTAATATATTCATTATTATAAATTCCCTCCTTCATTTAAATTACTTTTCTTAAACTTCATTATTACTTCAACTACTTTACCTGTAACTACAAGAACAATAGCGGTACTTATCATACAAATAATTAAAATGATTAGTAGACTATCTTTTATTAAGTTAAAGGAAGTTAAGAGTCCTACGCCAGCTGGTATAAAGAAAAAGGCTAGATGGTCTAAAAAAAAGTTTGAAATAGATTCAATTTTTTCTACTTTTATAACCTTAGTAAATAAAAGTAATAAAAGTATTAACATACCTAAAATATTCCCTGGTATTGGGATAGAAAAACTTTTTGATATTATTTCTCCAATTAAATAAATTGATAAAATTATAATGGATTCTCGTAAAATTTTCATTATAAACCTCCTTGAAAAATACTCTTATAAATTTAGCACTATTAAAAGAATAAGTAAATGACATAAATCTACATAATACGAAGGTTTTTATTTAAAAACTATTATTTTTTAACAAAAAAACTAGTTCAATCATAGTATAAAGCATACAAAGCTAATTTAAAAATACAAGGAGGAAGAATGAAAAAAAAGTTTATAAAAATAAGTTCTATTATAGGAGTTATTACTCTTTCTTTAGGAATCTTATCTGCTTGCAATAAAAAGCCAATAGTTGAAGATGGAGAAAAACAATTAGTCAAAGTTAGATTAAATGAAGTTGTAAGATCAGTGTTTTATTCACCTATGTATGTAGCTATAAATGAAGGCTTTTTTGAAGAAGAAGGAATAGAAATAGATCTATTTACTGGGCAAGGTGCTGATAAAACTATGCAACAAGTTTTAAGCAAGAATGCTGATATAGGTTTTTGTGGCCCAGAACAAACAATATATATAAATAATCAAGGAAGAGAAGATTACCCTATTTTATTTGCTCAGCTTACCCAAACAGATGGAGCCTTTTTACTTGGAAGAGAAGAAGTTAAAGATTTTAAATGGTCAAGCTTAAAAGGAAGTGAAGTAATAGGAGGGAGACCAGGTGGAGTTCCGGAAATGGCCTTTGAATATGTATTAAAACAAAATGGGTTAGATCCAAAGGTTGATGTGAATATGGTTACTAATATAGACTTTACAGCAACAGCAGGGGCTTTTAAAGCTGGAACTGGAGAATATGTAACTTTATTTGAACCTACAGCTTCTATGTTGGAAAAGGAGGGAAGTGGGAAGATAATAGCATCTATAGGGGAAGCTATTGGAAATCTACCATATACTACATTCTTTGCAGCAAAATCTTATATGGAAGAAAATAAAGAATTAATTCAGAAATTCACAAACGCAATATACAAAGGACAAAAATGGGTTATGACACATACTGAAGAAGAAATAGCAGATTCAATAATATCATTTTTTCCAGGAACAGATAAAGATATTATAGTTACTGTTATAAGAAACTATAAGAATATTGAGGCTATATCAGAAAAGCCAACTATTAAAGAAGAAGATTTAACAAGGCTTATGGATGTAATTGAAAGCTATGATAGTGCTCTTTTAACAGATAGACCTGCCTTTGAAAAAATAGTAAATAATAGTTTTGCAGAAGAAGCTATAAAGTAACAGACATAATAGGGATTGTTTTAATGCAATCCCGTTTATTAAATTATAAGAAAATCTACAGAAAAAAGGAGAGGAGGAAGAACTTTGAGCTTAATTAAGGTTAAAGATATTGGATTAACTTATCATTCTATAAAAACTGAAACAGTAGCTATAGAAAATATAAATTTAGAAATACAAAAGGGCGAATTTGTAAGTGTAATAGGACCTTCAGGATGTGGGAAATCTACTCTTTTAAATATCATAAGTGGTTTATTAGAACCTTCAAAGGGAGAAGTAATAATGCTTAATGAACATTTAGAAAATAGATTGGAAAAGATGGGATATATGTTTCAAAAGGATTATTTATTTGAATGGCTGTCTGTTTGGAATAATGTAAAGCTTGGTCTTAAAATTAGGAATATGGACACTAAAGAAAATATAGACAGAGTAAAGAATCTTTTAGAAAACTATGGACTTATAAAATTTAAGAACCACAAACCAGGAGAATTATCCGGGGGTATGAGACAAAGAGTAGCCTTAATACGAACTTTAGCTTTAAATCCAGAAGTTTTGCTTTTAGATGAACCCTTTTCCGCATTAGATTATCAAACTAGATTAAAGGTTTGTGATGATGTTAAAGAAATAATTCAAAGAGAGGGGAAAACAGCTATTATGGTAACCCATGATTTAGGAGAAGCTATATCTACCTCAGACAGAATTATTATGTTAACAAAAAGGCCATCTACAGTAAATTTAGATGTTAAAATTAAATTTGAAAATAAAGAAGCAACTCCTTTTAATAGAAGAAAGGAACCGGAATTTAATGAGTATTTTAAAATTCTTTGGAAGGAGCTTGATGAATTAAATGAGTAAAGAACATGAGAATTATCTTAAGAAAGTAAAGAGGAATCACCTTAAAATAGCAATAACAAGATTTGTTATTTTAGTTTCATTTATATTTCTATGGGAAGTTGCAGCAGATTATAAATGGATTGATCCATTTTTAACCTCAAGCCCTTCAAGAATAATTAAATCCTTAATAACTTTTGTTAATAGTGGAAATTTATTAAGGCATATTATAGTTACTTGTTATGAAACTATATTAGGTTTTACTTTAGGTACTATTTTAGGTACGTTTATTGCAGTACTACTATGGATTTCGCCTTTTATGTCAAAGGTTTTAGATCCTTATTTAGTAGTTTTAAACTCCTTACCTAAGGTAGCTTTAGCACCAATAATTATATTCTGGGTAGGTAATGGAACTAAGGCAATAATAGTAATTGCTCTACTAATATCGATAGTTACAACTATAATAACAGTATTAACTGGTTTTAATGAAGTAGATAAAGGAAAATTAAAGCTTATGAAAACTTTAAGAGCAAATAATTATCAAACTTTAAAGTATTTAATCTTTCCAGCTAATATTCAAGTTTTAATGTCAGCTTTAAAAATAAATGTAGGTTTATCTTGGGTTGGTGTTATTATGGGAGAATTTTTAGTTGCAAGAGAAGGATTAGGTTTTCTAATTATATATGGAGGACAAATTTCACAGTTAGATATGGTTATGATGAGTATAGTAATACTGTCTTTAATAGCATTTATAATGTATAAAGCAGTAGCTTTAGTTGAAGAAAAGTTGAAAAATTTAAATTAAGAGGTTACTTTGTAACTTCTTAATTTTTTAAAGGTTTTATAAGACATAATATAAGGAAACATTTTCATTGAAAAGAATAGTTGAATCTGATAAAATTTATTTTATAATAAATCTTTGGAGGATATTATGAAACATAATAAAAAAAGTTTATCTGATTATATAAAAAAGATGGAAATCATATTAAAAAGAAATAAATATAGTGAACCAATAATAGTAATATCAAGTTGTTGTCTATTTGTACTTTTAATAGTTTTAGTTTTAAAAGGAAATCTTGCTGTAGAAGAAGTTAATATAACAAAAAATTCAGCAGAAACTATGTATTACAATAATAAATATGATGAAGCAATTTTAGAATATGGTAAAATGCAAGAAAAAGAAAACTGGCCAAGCTTTTTAGTGAAATCAGCAGATATATATTCTCTTAAATTTGAAAGAGAAAAATCTAAAAATCTTTTAAAGGAAGCTATTATTAAAAGAGATAAATTAATTGTTCAAGAAAAAATTGAAGATTATAAAGATAAAGAACTAATAAATGATATTCTATTTACTTTTAATATGAATAAAGAATATGGTGAAGCCATATCTTTTGGGGAGCAATATATTAAGGAAAATGGATATAACAATGATATAATTAAAACTTTATTCGCATCTTATTTAGCTAATAACTTTACTTTTAAGGCAGAAGAAATAATAAGCAAATATCAATTAGATGAAAATTCAGCATTTCAATTATCGGAAGTAGCTAATATGAGTATATTTACAAATAAGTGGAATGAGGGTTTGGATTTATTAAATAAGGCAATGGATATTGATAAAAATGAAATTAAGATCTATGAAGTGTTAGAAGAAGCTAAAACTTTTGATAAAAATAGTTTGATTGAGAATTTAAAAAGATATATTGAGGAAAATCCAAATATTGAGTCTTATAAAATAATGTTGGCAAAGGTGTATTCAAATGATAAAACTACAGCAAGTAAAGGACAAGATTTAATAAGTTCTATTAAAGATATTAAAGATTATGGTTCTAGTATAGATTTAATTCAATATGACATATATAAGAGTTTGGGGGAAAATACAAAAGCTCAAAATTCTTTAAAAGAAGCAATAGAAAAAGCTAAGGAAGAAAAGCCAAACTCATCTTATTATTATTATGTACTAGGGCTTAAAGAGTTTTCATTAGGGAATTTTAATGAAGCTTTAATAGCTTCAAAAAAGAGCATTATTTTAAATGAAAAAGAAAGCAATGCTTATATTTCACTAATACCTGAATTGTTATTAGCTATGGGAGAATATAAAAAGGTAGAAGTTTATTTAAGGGAATATATACATGTAAACCCTTTTAGTTACAGAGCAATAATTAATTTTTCTAATTATTATATATCAGAAGGTAGTATTAATAAGGCAAGAGAATATTATGGAGTTGCGATTAATATAAGAAAAGATGATGAAAATTTATATTATAATTTAATCAAATTAGATATATTAGATGAAAATTGGGAAGAGGCAATAGAAAAGGTAAATATGGCTATTAAGTTATGTAAGGAGAATACTAGTCTTTATAGAACATTAGGAGCTTTATATTTAAGCAATGAAGAATATGAAAAAGGTATAGAAAATATAAGAAAAGCATATGAAATAAATGATAAAGATATATTATCTTTAAATAATGCAAGTTGGTATTATATTAATGTTGAAAAGGATGTTAATAGAGCTTATGAAAATATTAGGACAGCTTATGATGAAATGCCTATAAGTTTAGATGAATATACAAAAAAAACAATATCAGATAATTATACAAAAATAAAATCTCTTTATGACAGTTTAGAAGAGGGAAAGACACTTAATTACTCAAAAACTAATTTGAAATTATTTTATTAAAAATACTTTTAAGTCTATTATAATTTTATTATTTATTTTTGAAGTGGATATATAAGTTTTCGTTGATTTGGAACAAGGTGACGGAATAAGAAAACTTATATATATCCACCTTTTTTATGGAAAAAAAGGTTATTTACTGATATTATTATAATTGAACTATATTTTAAATTATATTTCAATAAATAAAGGGGGAATTTTTTTGAGTAAGAAAACTAAAACATTAAAATGGATTCTAATATTAATATTAATTATAGGAGGAACAACATTAATATATAAAAACAAAACTGCAAGTAAGGTATCTGTAAATCAATGGGATAATATTTATAATGAAGATAATTTAATATTTTTTTATGGAGATAATAATGATGAAAAGATAAAAGTATTAAATGAATTATATAATATAGGAAAAGAAGTTTCAGGAGAGTCAGATAGTTTAAAAAAAGCAATTAAAGTGTCTGAAGTTTTAGAAAATATTATAGCCTTTGATGATGTGTCTAATTCAAAAAGCATTAATGGATTTGATATAATAAAAGAAAAAAATGGGTTAAAGAAGGCTTCTGCAAGAGATGTAGCAATTATATATAGAGACTTTTTGCAAAGCGTAGGTCTTACAGCTAGAGTTGGAGAATTTAAAAAAACAGATGCCAAAGATAAGAATCAAAAGTCATATTATATTGTAGAGTTTTGGAGCAAAAGTGATAATAAGTGGATAATGATAGATTTTATAGACCACGGTTATTTGGATAATCAAGGTTTTCCTTGTAGTGCAACAGAAATTCTTAATTCAGATATTAGAAATTTAAACTATAAAGGTAAAAGTGATAGAAATGAATATATACAAAAATTGAAAAAGGTTTTATATACTTATACAGTAGCTATAGATAATACAACGAATATGAGTAAAAGTAATAGCTACTTAACTTATTTTAAGGATAAGAAAGAAATAAGTCTTATCTTTAAAGGAAAATTTTTACCTCCAACAATATTTACAGAAAATGAAGAATTAATTAATAAAAATCCAATGGATCTAACTATAGGAAGTGATGAAAAACCTTATATTATCTTAATGAAGAAGCAGCAAGAGAATACGGCAGAAGAAGTTTCTAAAAATAGTTTTATAATTGGAGGATTTAAAAGTGGTAGTATAATTAATAAGTTTTATTTAAGAATAAATAGTGGCTCATTTGAAAAGATGGAATCCTACACTGATTTATATTTAGAAGATGGCGTAAATACTATAGAGATTTCATTAGATGGAGAAAATACCTTAAATAAAATAGAAATTGAATATAATAAATAGACATAAAAATATTTCGGGTTTATAATAAACTTTGTTATAAAAAATAAACAGGAGGAAATATAATGGGATTAGATTTCATATATATATTAAAAGCTATAGTTATTGCAATAGTTGAAGGGTTAACAGAATTTGTTCCAGTTTCATCTACAGGTCATATGATTTTAGTTGGAAGTTTAATAGGATTTAGAAATGGAGGAGCAGACGCAGAAGCTTTTGCAAAAATGTTTGAAGTTGTTATACAACTTGGAGCAATTTTAGCAGTAGTAGTTTTATATTGGAATAAACTATGGAAATCTGTAGTAGAATTTTTTACGTATATATTTACATTAGGTAAAAAGGGTAGTACAGGCTTTAAATTTGGTATTAATGTAATAATAGCTTCTATACCAGCTATGATAGTAGGATTAACTTTATATGACAATATAAAAGAATTATTTAAACCATCAGCAGTTGTTATAGGATTTATAGTAGGAGGTATCTTACTAATAGTTATTGAAAATAGATTCAGAAATAGAAAATCAAGAAGTAGAACAACAAAGGATGTCTTTGACATAACTCCAATTCAAGCATTGAAAATTGGATTGTTTCAAGTTTTGGCTATGTGGCCTGGGATGTCAAGAAGTGCTTCAACTATAATGGGAGGTTGGATAGCTGGGTTGGAAACTACTATTGCAGCAGAATTTTCATTTTTCCTAGCAATACCTGCTATGGTAGGTTCTTCAGCAATGGATTTATTAAAGTTTGATTATTCAATAATGAATTCAACTTATACAGTATCACTTATTATAGGATTTATAGTTGCATTTATAGTATCATTAATAGTTATGGATATGTTTGTAAGCTTCTTAAGTAAAAAACCAATGAAAATATTTGCTGTTTATAGAGTAGCAGCAGGTATAGTATTATTATTACTTTCTTTAGCAGGAGTAATAACATTAACTTTATAAAAATCAAAAGGTTTGTTGTAAATTATTTTATATATTTCAACAGACCTTTTTGCTATTTAATATATAAAAAAATAAATACAAATAAACTGTATTTATATTTATTTATATAAAATTATATATTTTATAGGTAAAAGCAACAAAATAATAAGAATAAAGAAACAATATACTTTAAATGGTATTTTATTTATGTTATTATTTATAAAGATAGTAATATTTTTTTGTTTACAATTAACAGAAAATTATGAATGTAAAGTCAATTTAAATTTAACTTAATTGGGTAGGGGGAATTGAAATGGCAGAACAAATTAAAAAAATAGCATTACTAACAGGTGGTGGAGATTGTCCAGGATTAAACGCAGTTATTAGAGCAGTAACTAGAACAGCAATCCTTAATTACGGAATAGAAGTAATAGGGTACAGATTCGGATATAAAGGGTTGTATAATAATGATTTTGTTCCACTAACAATTGATACTGTTTCAGGGATTCTAAATAGAGGAGGTACAATTCTATATAGTTCAAATAAGGATAATTTATTCGATTATTTAGTTGAAGAAGAAGGTAAGATAATTAAAAAAGATGTGTCAGATGTAGCAGTTGAAAATCTAAGGAAAGAAGGAGTCGATGTTTTAGTTGTCATTGGAGGAGATGGAACATTAACTTCAGCAAGGGATTTTGCTAGAAAAGGGGTCAAGGTTATAGGTGTACCTAAAACTATCGATAATGATTTAGCTTCAACAGATGTAACTTTTGGGTTTAATACAGCTATAGATGTAGCTACAGAAGCTTTAGATAGATTACACACAACAGCAGAATCTCATCATAGAGTAATGGTTTGCGAGGTTATGGGAAGAGGGGCTGGATGGATAGCTCTAGAATCTGGCATTGCAGGATCAGCAGATGTAATTTTATTACCAGAAATACCTTATGATATCAATAAAATTATAGATAAAATTAAAGATAGAGAAAAACAAGGAAGAAGATTTAGTATAATAGTAGTAGCAGAAGGAGCTAAACCTAAGAATGGTGAAGTTGTAGTAGCTAAAATAGTTAAAGATAGCCCTGATCCAATTAGGCTTGGAGGAATAGGGAGTAAGTTATCTGAAGATTTAGAAAAATTATTAGGAGATAAGGAAGTTAGGTGTACAGTACTTGGTCATATTCAAAGAGGTGGAACTACTTCAACATATGATAGAATTCTTTCTACAAGATATGGAGTTGGAGTTGTTGACCTTATAAATGAAGGTAAGTTTGGTGAAATGATTTGCCTTAAGGGTACGGAAATGTCAAGTGATAGCTTAGAAAACGTAATTGGACAAAAGTCTAAATTAGTAGATCCAGAAGGAGATTTAGTGAAAGTAGCTAAAAAGATAGGAATTTCTTTTGCAGATTAGGTAATAATAAGTGGTAGAGTATTAAACTTTATCACTGTTTTTATATAAAAGTTAGAGATATAAAAAATATAAAATTATGTTAGATACTTCAAAATTTTCTGACAATATGCTATAATTTAGATAGGCAGAAATTAGGGTAAAGAAAGCTGGAGGGTATTATGAAAGAAATAAAGAAATATTTAGAATCTAGAATAGGGACATATGGATTTTTCTTTGAAGATTTAAAAAGTGGGTTTATTTATGGTTACAATGAAAGCGTTGAGATAACGGCAGCTGGATGTATGAAACTTCCTATTGCTGTATCTTTAATAAAAGCAGTAGAAAATAAGAAAATTGATTTTCTTGATAAAATAAACATATCTGTAGAAGATAAAGTTTATGGTACCGGAATTATTCACGAATTTAATGAGAGGGAATACACTGTTTTTGAATTGTTAGTTGCAATGCTGATACAGAGTGATAATACTGCCGCAAATAAGATTATTAATATAATAACTATGGAAGAAATTAATAAGAACTTAAAAGAAATGGGTTTAAATAATACTATATTAAAAAGAAAGACAACTGATGAAAGAAAAGATAAAAATGACATAGAAAATATTACATCTGCCTTTGACTTATCTATGATTTGGAAACATCTTCATAATAAAACTTATTTAAATGATGAAAATAGTCAAATGTTAATAGATATATTAACAAGACAACAAATTAAAAATAAACTAGCTTTATATATTCCAGATGATCTTAAATATGAAATATCAAGCAAAACTGGTGATAAGAATGGAGTAGAAAACGATACAGAATTAATTACTTTACCTAAAGGCGATTTTACATGTACAATTTTATCTATGGGAATTCCAAATAGTGTTTATGGTACAGTTACTCTTGCTAAATGTGGTAAAATGATATGGGATAATATCAACAACAATTGGCATTGAACACTTAATGAGGCATTAATTAAATAATTAAAAAAATCTTATTGGAGGTTAAATTCAATAAGATTTTTTATGTTTTAATTTATATTGACACTAATTATTAATAGTGTTATTCTAATTTAAAAGATAAATAACCTTTAAATTAATCCGAGAGATTAACAAGGAAGAGCATAATAAAAGTCTGTAATTAGATTGAAAAACCTTCCTTGTTTAAAGGAAGGTTTTATTAGTTTTTAGGAAATTATAATAAATACTATTAATAGTGAAAAGGTACTTTATAGTAAATTGGAGGTTCAAAAATGAATATAATAGATAAGTTATATAAAAGAGTAGCAGAAAGAGGAGTTGTTTGTTTAGGATTAGATACAGCTTTAGAATATATACCAGAAGGTTTGCTAAAAGGAAAATCAATTAAAGAAAGATTATTAGAATTTAATAAAAGAATAATTGATAAAACAGAAGATGTGGTTTCTTGTTATAAAGTTCAAATAGCTTATTATGAAGCTTTAGGAATAGAAGGATTATTAGCTTATAAAGAAACCTTAGAATATTTAAGAAAAAGGAATTTAATAGTAATTGCTGATATAAAAAGAGGAGATATATCTGATACAGCAGGAATGTATGCAAAGGCTCATTTTGAGGGAGACTTTGAAGCGGATTTTATTACTGTAAATCCATATATGGGAATGGATAGTATAGAACCTTATATGGAGTATATAAATAGTTGTAAAAAAGGAATATTCTCTTTAGTTAGAACTTCGAATCCAGGAGCTAAAGATATTGAAATGTTAAAAACTGAAGATGGTCGAGAAGTGTATAAAGTGGTTGGAGATAATTTAGCAAGCTTTGGAGAAAAGTCTATTGGAGAGTGTGGATATTCAGGTATTGGTGGAGTAATAGGATGTACCCATGTAGAAGATGGAATAGAAATAAGAAATAGATTTAAAAATATGTTTTTCCTAATACCAGGATATGGAGCTCAAGGTGGAAAAGCTGAGGATGTAGCCTTATATTTAAATAAAGGAAATGGTGGAGTTGTAAATTCATCAAGAAGAATAATTTTAGCTTATAAAAAAGAAAATAGGGAATTAGATTTTGATATATGTGCAAGAGAAGAAGCCATTAGAATGAGAGATGAAATAAAGGCAGCAATTTCAAAAACCTTAGTATAGAAAACAATATTAAATAATGGATATGCTGGATTATAAGCTCTAGCGGTAAAAGCTATTGCTTTAAGATTAGTTCATGAAGTTTCAAAAATAAAAACTTTAATTTATCACTTAAATAAGGTAATATATTATATAGGTTATAAATAAATTTTAAAGTCTTAGGATTTTAAGGAGGATACAATGAAGGATAAAAAAATAAAAGCTATCTTTACTATAACAACTATTATATTAATAGTTTCTATAGGAATATTGGTAAGGAATATTTTTGGCAATGAAAATAAAGAAGTAAATGTAGCCAAGGATTTCATTCAAGATTTAGCTGATAAAGATATAATAGATTACTATGATAAAGGTTATGAAATAGATAAAAAGGATGCTGTAAATAAACTTGCAAACAAAGATTCACAAATAAGGTATTCAGTTTTAGTAGGTAATTATGGTGTTGATGTTGACAATAATTATAATATTCTTGGATTTTCTAATAAAAGTATAAGCAATAAATCTAAAGACCTAAAAGTTGAATACAATCTTACTGATGCGGAAGTTATAGATGAAAAAAAAGCTATAGATTATGGGACTAAATATATTAAAGAAATTTCAGAGGATGAATTTATATTTAAGGAAATAAAAAATAAAGACGGTGAAGAAAATCCTTATTATATAGTAGTTTTTTACAAGTGTAAAAATGGATATCCTATATATAAACAAGAAATAACTACATTAATAGATAAGGTTTCATGGAAACTACAAGGATATTCTAATTATATTTTAGAAAATAAAGAATGTTTAAAAGATATAAAGGTAAATGAAAAGGATGTAATTAATATAGTTCTAGATAACTTTAAGGATCTTAATTTAATTAAAGAAGATATAAAAGATATAAATCTTTATTATGTAGAAACTGAAAAGGACAAACTGGTTTTATCTTATATTCTTAATATTAAAAATGAAAAAAAAGAAGGAATTGATGAAAGTTATTTAGTTATTATTAGAGCAGATAATGGTGAAATAATAAATTCTAACTTAGAAACAATGAAGAAAAATTAGCAGTAAAAATACCCTATAGAAAGCCTTCAACAGGTTAATCTATAGGGCATTTTTTTAGTTTTTAATATTAATCTGAATCATCTTCATTATTTGAAGGGTTATCTGAAGGATTATTTTGAGGCTTATTTATATCTTCTTCAGATTTTATATCTTCCAATAAGATAGTTATTGTATCACCTTTTTTTGCTGTATTAGCAGAAAAAGATTTAATAGTTCTAGTTTTTGCATACTGATTGGAAATTTTAATATTAATTCCTTTTGATTTTAATATTTCAATAGCTTTATCTACATCTGTTCCAATTTCAATACCTAAGTCAGATAACGAGAAGGTTTCTTCTTTAACTACTTCTTTAGTATCATCTTTTTCTGTTGGTAAAACGTATTTAAAATCTGCAGCATTACTGTTTGCATTAAATTTCTTAATAAATACTCTTTCTTCAATTAAGTTTTTAGGAGTATTATCTGTTGCTAATTTATTATTATTTTTATTAACTTTAGCTTTTACATGAACATCACAAGTACCAGTTGGTTCAGTTCCAGCTATAAAGTATTCTGTACGAACTCTTGAACCTCTTTGATCTTGAGAACATAACTCAGAAGGTCTTTTACCAGAGTCTATACAAATTTGAGCACTTGTAACACCACCAGGGTTTCCATCGAATTCTTTATACTCTAAGCTTTCGTGAATTGGTTTCATTACAGAGCCCCATAACGCGGCAGCAGAGGAACTATAACTTGCACCACCCATAGGTGCATTATTATCATATCCTATCCAAACTGATGCAGAATAATAAGGTGTTAATCCGGCGAATAAGAAGTCTGTTACATAGTTAGTTGTACCAGTCTTTCCTATAACAGGCATATTAGGAAGTTTAGCTAGGCCACCATCAAAGCTTAAAGGTCCTTTAAGTAAATCTCTCATAATAAAAGCTGTCTGAGGAGAGAATACTTGAGTTTGTTTAGGTTCATTATTTAAAAGTACCTTACCAGATCCATCTTCAACTTTTGTATATAATAATGGTTTTGTATATAGACCATTATTTCCAAAAGAACCAAAAGCAGAAGCTAATATAAAGGTGTTACCTCCATCAGGATCAGCAGGGTCTGAAGTAAATTCACCAAGAGCTGCTACGGATAAGGTTTTTGAAACATCAGAATATACAAGGCCTAATTTTTCACCGTAGGATACAGCGGTTTCAACTCCAATTTTATCAGTTACTATAATTGTTGGAATATTCTTTGATAAAGCTATAGCTTCTCTAGAATTTATAATACCAGAACTTTTGAAGTCCCAGTTTGCTGGATTCCAGCCAGGATATTGACTTTGAATAGAAGCTGGTAAACCTGCATCATCTAATGGGGTAGCAACAGTAATAGTCTTAGTATCTATTCCTGGTCCGTAGACAGTAATAGGTTTAGTAGTTGACCCAATGGATCTTAAAGTATCATAAGCTCTATTAGTTGATCTAGCTGGTTGAGTACCTCTACCACCTACTAAGACCTTAACTTGACCTGTTCTATAATCTATTACACTTGCAGAAGCTTGAAGTTTAGGAGTTCCATTATCATCTACAACTTCAGGGTTTGCATAAATATCAATGTGCAAGTTAGATCTATCATCTAAAACTGCTTGAGTTGAATCTTGCATTTTCTTATTCATAGTGGTATAGATTTTTAATCCACCATTAGCAAATAATCTATCAACTTCTTCTTCTTTATATTTATAGGTTTCCATTAAATCTTTTTTAACTTGATCTAATGCAGGATATACAAACCACTCATCATTGATTTTATAATCAATTACAGTTTGTGAGAAAACAAATTCATTATTATTTACAAAAGCATAAGAAGAATCATATTCCTCAGTAGTAATATATCCTAAATCCCTCATTTTCATCAGAACGGTTTTTGTTCTATCTAAATAAATTGTAGGATTTTCAATATTATCTGGATCATAAGGGCTATATGCACTAGGTGCTTGAGTTAATCCAGCAATAAATGCTGATTCAGGCAATGTTAAATCTAATGCACTTTTATTAAAGAAGTATAAAGCAGCAGATTCAACTCCGTAAATTCTGCCTCCTAAAGGAATAGTATTTAAATAAGCCTCTAATATTTGATCTTTAGATAACTTTTTATCTAAAGATAAAGATAAATATATTTCTCTAATTTTTCTTTCAATTTTAACTTCATTAGTTAATAAGGTATTTTTTATTAATTGTTGTGTTAAGGTAGATCCACCTTGAAGGTTACCGTCTCCAGTTACATAATATATAGCTGATCTTAAAGCAGAACCTATAGTTCTTTTAAAGTCAACACCTTTATGAGTATAAAAACGCTCATCTTCAATTGATATATAGGCATCTTTTAAGTCTTGAGACATTTTATCTAATTCAACAATATATCGTTCTTCATCAGTTGGAATGTTATCTATGAAATTTCCTTCATCATCAAATAACATAGAAGGTTCATTTAAACTTAGCACAGCGTTAACATCTAAAGGTGGTGTGCTTTTAATTAGTGCAAATACATATCCTAAACCAACTACAAGTACAAGTAGACCTGTAATTAAAATAGTAAGAAATGTACCTTTTAGAATTTTTTTATATTTAGGCTTAGCTTCTTTTGATTTTTTTCTTGATTTATTTGAGCTGTTGCCGTCTTTAGCATTAGCTTGGCTTTTTTCTTTTCTAGAAGTCTCTTTATTAGGCATTTCTTCCTCCCTTATTAAAATAAAAATTATTTAATAGTTTAAAACAAATAATATATAATATTATAGCATATTTATATAAAGATTAAAATAATAACTCTTAAAGGTGAATATGAAGTATTATTCGAAAAGAAGTAAAAGGTTCTTTAAAATTAAATATCCTAAACTTACATTGTTTATTCTTGCCATATTAATATTATTTAATTCTATTATGTATGCTTTTAATAGGAAAATATTACCTGCTGTTATGAAGATAGCTGAGGAAAAGTTGAAAAGAGAGGCAACAGATATTATTAATGAAACTGCTCTTGAAATATACTCTAAGGATTTTTCATATTCAGATATAATGATAGTAGAAAAAGATACAGAAGGAAATATTACAATGCTTAGAGCTGATACAGTAAAATTAAATTATTTAGCATCAAAAATGGCTTTAGCTTGTAATGATAAAATAGGAAATCTTAATAACCTAGGTTTAGAAGTTCCTTTAGGATATATGACTGAGAATCTTGTTTTTTATAATTTAGGACCTAAGGTAGGTATTAAAATGAATCAAATAGGAAGTATATCAAAAAACTATGAATCTATATTTGAAAGTGCAGGAATAAATCAGACAAGACATAAAATTTACTTGAATATTGAATTAAAATTAAATGTTGTTATACCTCTTAGAAGTGAAGAAGTAGAAATACTTTGTCAAATACCTATTTCCGAAACTATTATAGTAGGGAAAATACCTAATACAGCAATAGAATTAGGAAGATAGTTTTTAAATGTAAGATGTAAAATGTAGAATTAAGGTAAAAACTACTCAAGGAAGTTTTTAAAATAACCACCTGCTTTTGCAGGTGGTTAGCAATAAATACTAAAGAAGTTATTAATTTTCCCAATTAAAAACATAAGGTACATTTCTATAGAAGTTTTCATAATCTAAACCATATCCAACGACAAAGAGATCTTCAATTTCAAAACAACAATAATCTGGCTTTAAATTAACTTTCCTTCTAGAAGGTTTATCTAACAGAACACAAGTCTTTACAGATTTTGCTCCACGCTTTTTAACATAATTAATAACAAACTCCATTGTATAACCTGTATCTATAATATCATCAACTATTAGTACATCCCATCCTTCAATATTATCAGGAATATCATTTACAACCTTTACTTCGCCTGTACTTTCTTCACTATTTCCGTAACTTGAAGTTGTCATAAATCCAACTTTTGCTTTACAATCTAAAGATCTAAATAAATCAGCTCCAAATATAAAACTTCCCCTTAAAAGCGGTAATACATAAAGGTTTTTATTTTTATAATCTTCTGTAATAACCTTTCCAAGTTCTGATATTCTAGTTTTTATCTTTTCTTCTGTAAAAAGTATATTTCTTTTCTTGTCATCCATTAGTAATTCCTCCAAAACTATATATAAGTTGTAATAAATATTTTACATTTAACTTAATTATATTTACAATTGGTAGTACTTAAGTAAAGGGAATATTTTCAAAACTTATATAAAAAATTAAACAATATATATACTTCATATTTTATAATTTCACTTAAATAAGGAACATCAATCTTAGTAAGCTTCCATTGATGTGCTAAGTTTCTAAGTTCATATTTCACTAAGAAAATTAAGCCTATTAATATTATAATACCTTAAAGGTGTAGATTATTAATTGAATATTATAATACCTTAAAGATGTAGATTATTAATTGAAACATATATATTATAAAGCATTTGCCTATATTTACAATAATGTATTTATAGTATAAAATTATATGAAAGTTGTCAATAGTATAAAAGCGAGGTGTTTATATGATAAACGGAAATATAGAAGGGGTTAAAAAAACCTATCTTGACGAATTAGAAAATCTATAT
Organism: Clostridium sp.; assembly: GCA_029257045.1. Lineage (GTDB taxonomy): Bacteria > Bacillota > Clostridia > Clostridiales > Clostridiaceae > Clostridium. Next base: position 8,791 of record JARIDB010000186.1, on the reverse strand, counting down.
AAGATAAAGGTTCAAAAAGATGAAGCTTGTAGTAGAGATATAATAGAAGTTATTTCAAAAGTAACAGCTATTATTGATAGGGAAGTAAGTGTTGCAGTAGATAGAAAGGGAAAAGTTATTTCAGTTGCAATTGGAGATTCTACATCTGTAGAAATTTCAATGATAGATATTAGAGAAAAAAGATTGTCAGGAGTTAGAGTGATTCATACTCATCCAAATGGATATTCAAATTTATCTGCCCTTGATTTATCAGCTCTATTAAAACTAAAATTAGATGCTATTATCGCAGTAGGTGTTTATGACAATAAAATAACAGATTGTTCTATAGGAATGTTAACAATAACAGATGATTCTTTAGATTATGAAGAAAAATTAAACCTATCTGTAGAAGAAATGTTATCAATAAACATATTAAATAAGATTAGATATATAGAAAGCGTAATAAGAGAACAAGATATAAGTGAAGATATAGGTGAAAAAGCTATTTTAGTAGGTTCAGATACTAAAGAAAGTTTAGAAGAACTTAAAGAACTTACAAAAGCTTGTGATATTCCAGTATTAGATTTAGTTTATCAAAGCAGAAATAAAATAGATGTTGCTTATTTTATAGGAAGAGGAAAGGTTCTTGAAATTGCAAGTTTAAGGCAAAGTCTTCATGCAAACCTTGTTATTTTCGATGATGAACTTACAGGTTCACAAGTTAGAAATTTAGAAGCGGCAATTGGAGCAAAAGTAATAGATAGAACTACATTAATACTTGAAATATTTGCAAGAAGAGCTAAAAGTAAAGAATCTAAAATTCAAGTAGAATTAGCTCAATTAAAATATAGAATGAGTAGACTTCAAGGGCTTGGAACAATGTTATCAAGAACTGGTGGTGGTATAGGAACTAAAGGTCCTGGAGAAAAGAAACTAGAAACAGATAGAAGAAATATAAGAGAAACTGTATATGATTTAAATGATGAACTTAAGAAAATAAAGAAAACCAGGGAAGTTCAAAGAGAAAAGAGAAATAAAGAAAGTATTCCTAAAGTTTCTTTAGTTGGATATACAAATGCCGGTAAATCTACATTAAGAAATAAAATTTGCGAGATAGCAGCTAAAAAAGAAACTCAAGGAAAAGAAAAAGTATTTGAAGCAGATATGTTATTTGCAACATTAGATATTACTACAAGATCAATACTACTTAAAAATAAAGGGATAGTTACAATAACAGATACTGTTGGGTTTGTAAGAAAACTACCACATGATTTAGTAGAGGCTTTTAAATCAACTTTAGAAGAAGTAATTTATTCAGATCTTTTATGCCATATAGTTGATACTTCAGCTGAAAATGTTATGGATCAAATCCAAGCTGTAGAAGAAGTATTAGAAGAACTTGGAGCCAATGATAAAGAAACTATTTTGGTGTTAAATAAAATAGATAAGGCTATAGAAGAAAATATAGGCTTGATTAAAGAAAAATTTAAGGATTACAAAACTATAGAAATTTCAGCAAAAGATGGAACTGGACTTATAGAGCTTCTAGACTTAATAGAAGAGAAATTACCTTATAAAATGAAGAAAAGTGAATACCTAATTTCTTATGATAGAAGTGATATGGTTTCTTTCCTTCATAGAAATGGTAGAGTTATAGAAGAAGATTATAGAAATGAAGGAACCTTTATGATAGTTGAAACAGATGAAGAAGGTTACAATAAATCAAAAGAATTTATAATAAAGGAATTAGCCTAGGAATATACTGTATAATAACAATGCTACGGAGTTGATTAGGTGAAATGTTTTTGGAAGAGGTTGCAGTAGATAAAATAGAAAAAGAAGTTGCTGATGAAATAGAATATACAGTAAGTCCAACAGATGATAATAATTCTACGTCAACTGATAAGCAGGAAGATGTTAATAATGATTTTACCAATGGAATTACAAAAACTACGGCATTAACATTAGCTTTAAATAATATACAAACAAACTTTGCGTCTCTTTTAGTTGGCGGGGAAGAGGAAAAAGTATTTTATGATAGAAAAGTAAAACCCCTTTTAGATGAAATTTATTTTTTGTCTATAGCAGCTCAAGGGATGTCAATTGCAGCTCAAAACTTTCAATCTAATGCTTTTGTTAGAAAAAAACAAATAAAATTATCTGTTGATTTAACTTATGATATTATAAAGGAAGCTTATTGCGTACTTGATATACTTAAAGAGAGAAACTGTATTTATCGATCTATAGTAGAAAATGATTTAGAACGTTGTGGTGGAAATCCTGTGAATTATAGTATGGATAATAATGAATATAAAGATTTTGATAGTAAAGAAGGGGATATAAACTGTGATGAAGATTAGACTTTATTGCAGTTTTTTTATATAATAAAAAGGATATATAAAAAAACTTATGGAAGAAGATATAATAACTTATCTACAAAATGAGGTATTATACTTTCCTAAAGAAGAAAAGTAAAACATAAATAATAAGGAGGCAACCTTTATGGGAAAACAAGTTATAGATTACCAAAATGCCTACAAAGAAATAACAGAAAAATTGATTAAGAATGAAAATACTTTAGCTATATTTGTCTTTGGAAGTATGGTAAGTGGAGACATTTGGGAAGAATCAGATATAGATTTATTTGTTATATATAAAAATGACTTTAAAAAATTAAGAGATGTTTATATGGAGGTTTTTGAAATACCAATACATATTAAGTTTTTGAGTAAGGAATCTTTCAATAAATCTTTATTAGAATTAGAAAGAGAAGGAGAACTTAGAAATACATTAACATCTTCTAAACTAATTTACTCTATAGATAATGAAGTCTCAGAAATTTATCAGAGAAATATATATTTAGTAAAAGATGAAAGAAAGTTAAATAATTTGATTTATCTTGGAGAGTTATTAAAAGAAATTGGTGTTTGCAAAAAATATTTAAGTACAGGAGGAATATTAACGGCGTATGAAGTTATATTTAAAGCTTTAAATAGCTTTTCTAAATTATATTTAAATCTAAATGGCTATAGAGTAAGTAAAGATTCTTTAAGTATGGCTTGCAATTTAAATGATAATTTAAATAATAATATTACAGAATTAATATATGAAAAAGAAAAAGATGTTTATATAAATGACATAATTAAGATTATGGATAAATTTATTGATGATAATTTAGAAAATTCAACTTCAGAGTTAATAAATATTCTAAATAAAGAAAATAAAAAATTAAGTGCCTATGATTTAAAAAGCATGAAACCTTTTAATATTTTTAATATGAAAATGGAAGATATATTAAAAAGACTTTATTATAAAGGCGTTATAAAAAAAGAAAAAAGAGGGCTTTTATTAAATAATGAAAAGGAAATTTTATGTGAAGAAAATGTATATTTTTTGAATTAATATATATGAATTTATATATAGTCTGAAATTTAAAAAATAGAAAGGGAACAAAATGAAAGATATTGTTAATATAAAATTTATTGAAGATATTCCTAAGTACATTCAGATTTCAAATTATATAAAAAAGTGTATTGATGAAAAAAATTTTTTAAATGGAGAAAAACTACCAACAATAAGGGAACTTTCAGAAAAGCTTAAAGTAAATAAAATAACTATAGTTAATAGTTATAAAAGATTGGAAAGTGAAGGTTATGCTTATCAGAAGGTTGGTTCAGGTACTTTTGTTAAAAGAAGAGAAATAATTTCAACTTTTAATAGAGAATATTCAAAAATAATAAAAGATATAACAAAAGAAAACTTGGAAAGCATAATAGATTTTACTGGAGAAACAAGTAACGAAAGTTATTTTCCAATAAAGGAATTTAAGGTTTTGATTAATGAAGTCTTAGATAGAGATGAGGAAAAGGCTTTAATTATGGAAGAATCGTTAGGGTATAAAGAACTTAGAAAAACTATAAATCAATATTTTTGGAATAATAAATTGCAATTAAAGAATATTTTGATTGTATCTGGAGCTCAACAAGGTATAGATATTGCTTCAAAAGCTATATTAAATATTAATGATAATGTTATAGTAGAAAAACCAACTTATAATGGAGCTATTTCAGTTTTTAATTGGAGAAAAGCCAATATATTTAAAGTTGAAATTGAAGAAGATGGTATTAATTTAAAGGTTTTTGAAGAAATATTGAAAAAGAATAAAGTGAAGTTATTTTATACAATGAGTTATTTTCATAACCCTACAGGAATTACTTATAGTTATGAAAAAAAAGTTAAGATATTAGAATTAGCGGAAAAATATGATTTTTATATAATAGAAGATGATTATTTATCAGAATTTATATATGATGAAAATATGAAACATGAACCTTTTAAAAAATTAGATGAAAATAATAGAGTTATATATATAAAAAGTTTTTCAAAAGTATTTTTGTCAGGTATAAGACTTGGATATATGGCAATTCCTAATAATTTATCTGAAAATATGAAAGTTGCTAAAAAAAATACTGATATTGCAACTTCTAGCCTTATGCAAAGAGCGTTAGAACTTTATATTAAAAAGGGATTTTGGAAAAGTAATATAGATAAGCAATTTATAGAATATAAAGAAAAATATAATATAATTAAAGGCTTAATTGATGAAAAATTAAAAGATAAAGTTTCTTATTTAGATCCAAAAGGAGGAATAAACTTTAATCTTAAAATAGAAAGTAAGAGTATTACGTCCATAGAATTATTTTATAAATTAAAAGAAAATGGGGTTTATATAACTCCGGGAGTTATATTTTTTAATAACTCCAAAGAAGGAAATGATTTTTTTAGAATTGGAATTTCCCAAGTTAATAAAGATAAAATAATAAAAGGAATAGAAATAATAAAGGAGAATCTTTAAATGAGTTATATTACCATAAGAGATTTCGGACAAGATAAATTTATTGAGAAAAAGTCTGAATTTATTGGTTATGCTAAAAGATGTGAAAGCGAAGAAGAAGCAAAGTCTTTTGTTCAAGAAATAAAAGGAATTAATAAGCAAGCTACCCATAATTGCTGGGCTTATGTTGTCGGTGAAAAAATGAATATACAAAGATATAGTGATGATGGAGAACCTCAAGGAACTGCTGGAATTCCTATATTAGAAGTATTGAAAAAAGAGAATATAACAGACTGTGCTATAGTAGTTACAAGGTATTATGGTGGAATACTACTTGGAGCTGGAGGACTAAATAGAGCTTATACAAAGGGGGCTTCAATAGCTTTAAAATCTGGAGGAATAGTAGAAAAGGTAAAAGGATTAAATTTAATAATTAACTTAGATTATGATTTATTAGGAAAACTTCAGTATACTTGTATGAAAAACAATTGGCATATTGATAATACTGAATATACAGAAAAAGTTATGGTTAATATATTAGTAGAAATTAGTGAAGTTGAAGAAATTGAAAAAGAAATGACTAAAATATCTAACGGTAACATAGTTATGAAAAGAATAGAAGAGGGTATTTACTTTAAGGAAGAAAACAGGCTTTATAAAAGTATTTAGATTAACTTATAAAAATTGTCATAAAAAATCTTATGTGGTATAATTAAGACAATTTATAAAAATTATAGAATTGTTGGGAGGAATAAAAAATGTCAGGACATTCAAAATGGCATAACATTCAAAATAAAAAAGGTAAAGCAGATGCTAAAAGAGGAAAAGTCTTTACAAAGTTAGGTAAAGAAATAATTATAGCAGTTAAAAATGGTGGTCCTTTGCCCGACATAAACCCTAGATTGAGAGATGTAATAGCAAAAGCTAAGGCTGCAAACATGCCAGGAGATACTATTACAAGATCAATAAAAAAAGCTTCAGGTGAATTAGCATCAATAAACTATGAAACAATAGTTTATGAAGGATATGGTCCATCAGGAGTTGCAGTTATAGTAGAAACATTAACAGATAATAAAAACAGATCAGCAGGTAATGTGAGAAGCGCTTTCACTAAAGGCGGAGGAAATATGGGTGCATCAGGTTGTGTAGGCTTTATGTTCCAGGAAAAGGGCGAAATCGTTATTGAAAGAGAAGAGCAAGATGAAGATGAGTTAATGATGCTAGCTTTAGATTCAGGAGCAGAAGACTTTGCGTCCGAAGAAGAAGTATTTATAGTAACAACTACACCAGAAGACTTTAGTACAGTAAGAGAAGCATTAGAAGCTGAAGGATTAGAATTCTTAGAAGCATCAGTTAAAATGATACCAGATTTATATACTTCAATTGATGAAGATGATGCTAAAAAGTTTCAAAAGATGCTTGATTTACTTGAAGATGATGATGATGTTCAAGAAGTTTATCACAATGCAGAATTCCCAGAAGGCTGGGACGAATAAAATAGTAAAAATTATTTAAATATAAATTAACAATAAACTGCTACGCAACTTTAATTGCGGAACAGTTTATTTTTTATTTTATAAAAAATTATAAAACAGAAATAAGTGCTTAAAGATTATATATTTTAGTAATATCTATATTATTTATCTCTAGGTAATATTCCTAAATATATTAAAAATACTTAAGATTCCATATCCCCACTGAGGATTTGGGTAAATATCTCCAGGTCTTTCTGTTACACCCCTTGATAAATAGGTTTTTATAGTTTGAGAAAACATGTTAGGGTCATTTCCTTCAATAATACCCCACTCAAAAAGCATAGCACAAGCTCCTGCAACTATAGCAGCAGAGACGCTAGTACCACTAACTATGGCTCTTTCATTATTAGGGGCAATAGTGATTGCATTAACCCCACCTGCAGCAACATCTATAGTTTCTAAATACCTTGAAAATAGTGCTGATGCATTTGATGACATACCAGAAAAACTGGTTATATTATTATTATTTTGATTATAGGCAGCAGCTGTTATAATAAAACGAGAGTTACCAGGATTTGTAATTGTGTTATAGGGATCAGAAGGACTAAACTGTGTCCCTCCAACAGTAAGCCCAAGTTGTGGAAGGTAAGCATTGAAAATACCACTTACTACTAAGTTTCCAATTATTCTAATTTTCCATATACCAGGTTGTAAATTAATAAATTGAAGTCTTATACGCTCCATTCCAGAACTTTGCTCTGGTACAGAATAAAAGATACTTACTTCAGTTTCTTCAAAAGTAAAAGTATAAAAGCTAAAATTATTAATAACGTAATTAATAATACCTGTATTTTCTCCAGAAGGAGATATTATATCTATAGAATATATGTCAGGAAGGATTACCCATATATCAACGAATAGATTTTTTTGTTCAGGAGATACATCTATATCTATAGATTGAATAGGGTCTTCTTGAGTAAGTGTACCAGAAGCGTGTAAGCCATTACCTTTTTCATTGCCAGTTCCAGTAACTATAGCAATCCCACTTGTAAAACATATATTATCAATATATTTATCCAAAGTATTATTACCATCATGACTACCTAAAGTTGTACCAAGAGGTAAGTAAATAACAACAGGTATAAAAAAATTAAGAACATATATATATACAAATTCAAGGGCGGTAAATATCATAGAAGCATTGAAAACAGGGGTATATGGAACCTTATATAAATCAAAAAGTTTTTTTTCTTCTGCAAGCTTTACTACCATAAACCTACAGTTGGGAACTACTCCTCTATATTCTGGGTTTTTACCTGATCCACCTATTAGGCAAGACATTTTTGTGCCATGACCTATAGTATCTTTTACTGGAACTATTGAATAAGGGTCTCCACCTTTTTTTGATAAGTTTATAGCTTTTTGTATATCCTCACTAGTATAAATAGCACCAAAGGGGCATTGTAAAATAGAATTTTGGTTTATTATAGTTTCAGAACTTTGATCCCATATATAATCTATTCTAGTATTACCATCAGAATCCATAAACTCTTCAGAAAGATAATCAATTCCTGTATCAATAACTGCAATTAAAACTCCATTACCTTTAAGATTTAAAGGCAGATCTAATTGAAGAAAGTTAGCTTGTGAAGCTTCAAGGGGGGAAATATCTTGAAGGCTATATACATCATAAGGTTGAATATATATAATAGTTTCAAAAGATAAATTAGGGTAGTAATAAGACACAGCCATAGGTAATGATAATATAGCATATCTTGAGTTTATTATAGTTAATCTAAAATCTGGATACTTTGTTATTTCCTTTTTAGGGTTGCCAGTATATTCAACAATATAGTGAAAATAAGAATTATTATTAAAAATGTTTTTATTTATATCATCTATTCTATTCATTTATATCCTCCATATTTTTGGGAATTCTAATAAAAAGGTTATTAACCTTATATTCTTTATACTTATCATTAGGCAAAATATGCTTTTTATCTAAAGTAGATAATCTATTATAGTTACTAAGGATACCTGCAATTACATTAAATACTCCAAGTAAGTTAAATTCACCATAACCAATATCTCTATTAGGAAAAGAATATATAGAGTTTCTAGTAGCTCCATAAATTAAATAACTTCTTATTGTTTGAGTGTATATACTTAAATCGTTTTTTTTAATAATTCCCCATTCTAAAAGTAAAGCACATGCTCCAGCAATTATAGCAGAAGCTGCAGAACTACCTGAAAGAGTAGTTACTTCATTATTTTCATAGGTAGCTAAAATATTAATACCTATAGTTGCAATATCAGGATTGATTAGATTATTTATATTGAATCCTTTGCCAGAGGAAGCCATTATAGAATTATTATTTCCAAGATAAGCAACAGTAACAATATTTACGGCTGTTGAAGGTACAACTAAGGTATTATAAGGGTTTGGGTTTAAAAACACTAAACCTTCAGGTAAAGTTTCATATGGAGGTAACCAAATATCATA